>NZ_MAYS01000058.1 GCF_001756855.1 Candidatus Erwinia dacicola
ACAGGCCCATTACCGGACCGAAAGCCTGTAAGTGAATTTACACCACCTTGATGGACTCGACCAGCCTTATCCTGCAAGATTTTGTGACGATTGTAAGAGAAGTGCAGCAAATAGCGGGGAAAAATAGAGCCGGCAGTAGCGGGTCGTGCATGCCTGACCCCGACGGAATTGCGGCAGGTAACGTCTCAGGGGCGAGGCATGCCTTGCCCGTCGGTCATTAATCTTGTAACAGTGGTTTCAAGAAACGTGCGGTGTGCGAACGCTCGCACTCTGCCACGGTTTCCGGCGTACCGGAGACGAGGATTTCACCGCCGCCGCTGCCGCCTTCCGGACCGAGATCGACAATCCAGTCGGCGGTTTTGATCACATCAAGGTTGTGCTCAATCACCACGATGGTATTGCCTTGGTCGCGCAGCTGGTGCAAGACTTCCAGCAGCTGCTGGATATCGGCGAAGTGCAGACCGGTGGTCGGCTCATCAAGGATATACAACGTCTGCCCGGTGCCGCGCTTCGACAGCTCGCGCGCCAGCTTCACGCGCTGCGCTTCACCGCCGGACAGCGTGGTAGCCGACTGACCGAGGCGGATATACGACAGGCCAACGTCCATCAGGGTCTGCAGCTTACGCGCCAGCGCCGGCACCGCATCGAAGAACTCACGCGCTTCTTCAATGATCATCTCCAGCACTTCATGAATGCTCTTGCCCTTATACTTTACTTCTAGCGTTTCGCGGTTATAGCGTTTGCCTTTACACTGGTCGCACGGCACGTAGATATCCGGCAGGAAGTGCATCTCAACCTTGATCACGCCGTCGCCCTGGCAAGCTTCGCAGCGCCCGCCTCGCACGTTAAAGCTGAAACGCCCCGGCGTATAGCCACGGATACGTGATCCCGGTACCCCGGCAAACAGCTCACGCACTGGGGTAAAAATACCGGTATACGTCGCCGGGTTGGAGCGCGGCGTGCGGCCAATCGGGCTCTGATCGATATCGATAACTTTGTCGAAATGCTCCATGCCGCTGATGCTGCGGTAAGGTGCGGCTTCGGCAATAGTGGCACCGTTAAGCTGGCGCTGGGCCAGCGTGAACAGGGTATCGTTAATCAGCGTCGATTTACCGGAGCCGGACACGCCGGTAACGCAGGTGAACAGGCCGACCGGCAGCGTCAGGGTGACATTCTTCAGGTTGTTGCCGCTGGCTCCGGTCAGCTTCAGCACTTTCGCCGGGTTGCCTTTCACGCGCTCCTCAGGGATAGCGATGCCGCGCTTGCCACTGAGGAACTGCCCGGTTAGCGACGCTTCTACTGCCATAATGTCGTCAACGGTGCCTGCGGCGACAATCTGCCCGCCATGCACGCCCGCGCCAGGGCCGATATCGATCACATGGTCAGCAGCGCGAATCGCATCTTCATCATGCTCCACCACAATCACCGTGTTGCCGAGATTGCGCAGGTGGACCAGTGTTTCAAGCAGGCGTTCATTATCGCGCTGATGCAGACCGATAGACGGCTCATCCAGCACGTACATCACGCCAACCAGCCCAGCACCAATCTGGCTGGCCAGACGAATACGCTGCGCCTCGCCACCAGAAAGCGTTTCCGCCGAGCGCGACATCGACAGGTAGTTCAGCCCGACGTTCACCAAGAACTTCAGGCGGTCGCCGATCTCTTTCAGCACTTTCTCAGCAATCTGCGCGCGCTGACCGCTGAGCTTCATATTTTGGAAGAACGTCAACGCATGGCCGATGCTCATATCTGAGATGGTCGGCAGCGTGGTGTTCTCAACAAAAACGTGGCGCGCTTCACGACGCAGGCGGGTGCCGTGGCAGCTGGTGCAGGAGCAGTTACTGATAAACTTCGCCAGCTCTTCGCGTACCGCATACGATTCCGTCTCTTTATAGCGGCGCTCAATATTGTGCAGCACGCCCTCGAACGGATGGCGGCGCACTGAAGTGTCTCCGCGATCGTTGACGTACTTAAATTCGATATTGTCTTTGCCGGAACCGTACAGGATCACTTTGCGGCTTTCTTTCGGCAGGGAGTTGAACGGCGCTTCGATATCAAACTTCAGATGCTCCGCCAGTGAGCGCAACATCTGGAAATAGTAGAAGTTGCGGCAGTCCCAGCCGCGGATCGCACCGCAGGCCAGTGACAGTTCCGGGTTCTGCACCACGCGCTCCGGGTCAAAATACTGCTGAACGCCCAGCCCGTCACAGGTCGGGCAGGCACCGGCCGGGTTATTGAAGGAGAACAGGCGCGGTTCCAGCTCGTTCATGCTGTAGCCGCAAATCGGGCAGGCGAAGTTGGCCGAGAACAGAAGCTCTTCGGCGGCGTCATCATCCATATCGGTCACCACGGCGGTGCCGCCGGAGAGCTCCAGCGCGGTTTCAAACGATTCTGCTAGGCGCTGCGCGAGATCGTCACGCACCTTAAAACGGTCCACCACCACTTCGATGGTGTGTTTCTTCTGCAATTCCAGCTTTGGCAGATCGGAGAGATCGCACACTTCACCGTCGATGCGGGCGCGGATGTAGCCTTGGCTGGCGAGATTTTCCAGCGTTTTGGTATGCGCACCCTTGCGATCTTTAACGATCGGGGCCAGCAGCATCAGGCGGCGACTTTCCGGCTGCGCCAGCACGTTATCCACCATCTGGCTGACGGTTTGCACCGCCAGCGTGACGTCGTGATCCGGGCAGCACGGTTCGCCAACGCGGGCAAACAGCAGGCGCAGGTAATCATGGATTTCGGTAATGGTGCCGACGGTGGAACGCGGGTTATGCGAGGTAGATTTCTGCTCGATCGAAATGGCCGGAGAAAGCCCCTCAATGTGGTCAACGTCCGGTTTTTCCATCAGCGACAGGAACTGGCGCGCATAGGCGGAGAGCGATTCAACGTAGCGGCGCTGACCCTCGGCGTACAGCGTATCAAACGCCAGCGAGGACTTGCCGGAACCTGACAGGCCGGTCACCACGATCAGTTTATCGCGCGGAATAGTCAGGTTGATGTTTTTCAAATTGTGGGTGCGGGCACCCCGTACTTCGATCTTATCCATTCACAATTCCCGGATTAGCACAAACCCTACCATGCCTGCCCAGCACGGCCAGAAAGAAACGGGTCATTATGGCACAAAAAACCTGAATGGATAACCAGTGTTTTGCCCTGAAGTGCCATGCAAACTGATGCGACGCTGCAACGGAAAGAAAGTCTTTTTCGAGACATCTCCTAAATGTAGGATCTCAGGGTAGCTCATGATAGAATTTTGCGCCTAGACGTAGAGAACGAACATTAACCGGAGAGAGCAACATGGCCAGCAGAGGTGTAAACAAAGTAATTTTAGTCGGAAATCTGGGGCAGGATCCGGAAGTTCGCTACATGCCGAATGGCGGTGCCGTTGCCAACATCACTCTGGCTACCTCCGAATCCTGGCGCGACAAGCAGACCGGCGAAACCAAAGAGAAAACCGAATGGCACCGCGTTGTGCTGTTCGGCAAGCTGGCTGAAGTGGCCGGTGAATACCTGCGTAAAGGTTCTCAGGTTTATATCGAAGGCGCACTGCAGACCCGTAAATGGACTGACCAAACTGGCGTTGAGAAGTACACCACCGAAGTTGTGGTTAACGTCGGCGGCACCATGCAGATGCTGGGTGGTCGTGCTCAGGGCGGCGGTGCTCCAGCAGGCGGCGGTCAGGGCGCAGGCAACAACAACGGTTGGAGCCAGCCTCAGCAGTCACAGGGCGGCAACCAGTTCAGCTGCGCACAGCAGTCCCGTCCGCAGCAGGCTCCACAGCAGAACAGCGCACCTACTAACAACGAGCCACCAATGGACTTCGACGATGACATTCCTTTCTAGCTCTGATAAATATTAATTTGTAATTTTTTAGGTTTGTTTGGTCTTTAAAAAGACATAAAAATTAATGAGTTAAGTTAATAATTACCCCTCTATTATCTGTAAGGATACTAGAG
>NZ_MAYS01000059.1 GCF_001756855.1 Candidatus Erwinia dacicola
AGCCGTTACGGTAGGTCTCCCGCTCGTCACTGCGCTCAGGAGGCTCTGCGTTGATGCGCTGAGTGACATCGGCCTCCATGATGCGGTTGAGCATAAATTCGGTGAGTTCACGCAGAAAGTCCTCGCCGCCGAGTTGCAGGTAGAGTCTTAGGACGTGGTGTAAATTTGGAAGGATGGTGAGAGCCATCGGCTTATCCGGTAAGGTAATGGTTATTTTGCCGGTGCTCAGGCAGGATGCAGGCGATGGAATTACTGTCGGAAAGGCTGCGTGGAATGGAGAAAAAGCGATGGCTGCGGATGCCTGAGTCGGATCAGTGTGCCTTAAAAATGGCTTTCCGGTTAAAAAAACGACAAAAACTGCATTTTCATACTTAAACCTACGCACGACCTCCGCATCAAAGGGATAGTTCGTTCTAACATTCATGGTTTGGCGCTCTCAGAAGAGGTGATTCAATCTCCTAACCATCGAGTTCGGTGGTCGCCTGAACGGTCACCTCTAAAAAGGCATTTACACAAAATTATGTACAGGGTCGTCATCCTGTTACCTTTTTCTCTCTCAGGGAGTTTAGTCTCTAAGATTCCCAAGGTGGTTCAAAATCGGCTAAGCTGCCAGTTAAGCGCAGGCCAGCCTCGCTGTTCCCCTTGTGCCGCTAGTTGTGGACATGGGTTAACCATAAACACGCGATCGGCGAGTTCGCACAGCGGTAAATCATTAATCGAATCGGTATAAAACGTCAGCTTGCCGTCATACAGCTGATGGCTGGCAAGAAAGTCGTTCAGGCAACTAATTTTTCCATGCTGGTAGCTCGGAGTACCGTCAAGCTCGCCAGTGTAGCGGTCATTATCGCTTTTCACCTCCACGCCAATCGCGTGTGTAATCCCCAGTACCGGAGCAATCGCCTTCACCAGCAAGCTGACCGATGCCGAGATAATCAGCACCGGCTGTTTGTCGGCATGTAACTGGTTAATCAACGCCTGTGCCTGCGGGTAGATGCGCGGTACAATCTCGCTGGCAACATACTGCGCGACCATGCGATCCACCAACGCTATTGGCATCTCACGCAGCGGTGACATCGTCAGCGCTACATATTCGTGCAGATCCATATCTCCACGCGCGTAGTCCCGCATCAGCCGTTTTTCCTGCTGCAGATACCCGGCATTATCGGCAAAGCCCTGTCGCACCAGATAACGACTCCATAGTGTGCTGCTATCCCCACAAATCAAGGTGTTATCAAGGTCAAATACATACAGCGGTTGTGGCATGGTTGCGTTCCAGAAATAAGTTTTACTGTGGTTCAGGGTAGCGAAGAAGAATGGCAGCTTCAATGCCGTTAATTTACTGAATCGGTCTATTCGCGATATTTCTCAGTAAGCTGGGAGTTATGGTCATTTGTGGTGTATGGGGATTCGAGGAAGGTGGCGCATCCTGCTGATTGATTTCTTACAGAGATTTTAACAACAGAGAGGTGACACGCCATGTCCAATCTTACCCTACAGATGTTGCCGGAGCAAGTTGAGCCCACTGTTCCAC
>NZ_MAYS01000060.1 GCF_001756855.1 Candidatus Erwinia dacicola
GACGGGGAAACTGCTGGGATAACGCCCCTATGGAGCGGTTCTTCCGGAGCCTGAAGACCGAATGGGTGCCGACGAAGGGCTATAACAGCTTCAGCGAAGCCCAGGGCGCGATAATCCGCTATATAACGGGATATTACAGCGCTATCAGTCTTTGGAAGATAAGACCTTTCAATAACACGAAAGGCTAACTCATCAATAACTTTGCAACAGTGCCTGAAGAAATGCGCCTGCAGTTTCGTTACAGCCTCATTTCGATTAAAGCGGTGTTTATCGGTGTGATTATGTCGAGCATCGTGTATCGTGTTCCGGGTGTTTAACGGCGACCAAGCAGTGATCGAAGTGGGGCAGCTGTCGAACGCGCCGGTGAATACGCTGTGGCTCTATCTGCTACTGGGAATTGTGTTTGGCGTGGCGTTTAATCAGTTGATCTTCCGCATTCAGGACCTGTTTCAACGTCTACACGGTGGCAGGATGAGTAAGGCGCTGCTGATGGGGGACGTTGCGGCGTGTTGGGGCTGGTAATGCCTGCGGCTTCCGGCTCCGGGCTGATCCCGCTGGTGACGGCAGGAAATTACAGGGCCGGAACGCTGCTGTTTATTTTTATCATTCGTCTGGCAACCACGCTGCTCTGTTTCTGCTCCGGGGTGGTGCCTAGCGGGATTTTGCGCTGATGCTGGCACTGGGCACGGTGTTTGGCCTTGGCAGCCCTGATGCCGGAGTATCATCTGCAGGCGGCAACCTTCGTTATCGCCGGAATGGGGGCGCTGTTTGATGCATCGATACGCGCGCCGCTGACCGGCATTGTGCTGGAGATGACCGACAACTATCAGCTGATCCTGCCGATGATTATTACCTGCTTGGGCGCGACGCGGCTGGCGCAGTTTGTTGGCGGCAAGCCCTTGTATTCCTCCCTGCTTGCCCACACTCTGGCTAAGCAGCAGAAACAAGGAAGCGGACGATGCCACCTTACAGGGGTACAGTCTGAGCTTGATTGCTCTACCCGTGTGTAAGATATTGACAACAATTATGGTCGATTTGTGACCTGTCAGGCACCCGGCCTGAAAGCATACTGGAGTATCACATGAGCGACGATGTAGCACTACCCCTGCAATTTACCGATGCGGCGGCAAGTAAAGTCAAAAACCTGATTTCCGATGAGGGCAACCCGGAACTGAAACTGCGCGTGTATATCACTGGTGGTGGCTGCAGCGGTTTCCAGTACAGATTTACCTTTGACGACAAGATTAACGAGGGTGACATGACGATTGAGAAATCGGGCGTGGCGCTGGTGGTAGACACGATGAGCCTGCAATATCTGGTGGGCGGTTCGGTGGATTACACTGAAGGGCTGGAGGGGGCACGCTTTATCGTGACCAACCCCAATGCCAAAACTACCTGTGGCTGTGGTTCTTCTTTCAGCATCTGATCCCGTTTTAAAAAAGCCTCCCGGACGGGAGGCTTTTTTTTACCATTACGACGGTCACTAACCTGACTTTCTTATCTGCACTGTCCTCAACAACGTTCTACGTGATTTTCAGCTGGGCATCAGGCTGTACTCCTCCACAGGCAATATCCGGCTGGTGGCAGGTAAAAACACTGCTGCCATCAACGCGGCACTGCGTGTAGATGGTTAATTTCACGCCAATATTGCCAGTTGTTCAAGCGGCAAATTCATGACCCGTCGTTATCAGCCCGAAGGCCAGATAAACGGATTTCATAGTGCGATTTCCTAGTGGTGTAAACCGGAGAATTAACTCAAATTGATAAAACGGGCGGCGGATTATGTACGAATTTTGCTGCCTCGTTGTTTAGTTAATGGCTAAAATTGCCGGATCTTTAATCACGCATAGCGGTGATTTTTCGTTCTCCGGGCTTGCCGGCTAGCGATAGCTGGCTGCACAGTTTTTGCGCAGTCAGAATCGGACGCGGTCCGGCGCGGCTTAGCAAGTCATCATTGATAGTAATCACAGTTGCCGAAAGCTGCGGGCACCAGAATTGCGCCACCTGCTGCGCCTGCGCCTCATCACCGGGGATGACAATGGCCAGCAGCTGGCGGACTAAAACCTGCTCGCGGCTGACCTGTGGCCACGGCATTCGGGCATCGGCAAAGATATTCTCCCCGCCGCACAGCTGCAGCACTTCATTTTGCAAAGTATGACCTGCTGCAGTAAACAGCGACCGCATGCCAAATTACATGAAAACCGACTTTGGCTGCTGCCGGGTATAACGCTGGCGCAGATCGGCAAACTGCTGCTGCAGGCGATCTGCCGCCTGTAAGGCCTGCTATGGCTGCGAGCTGTAAACCGACAGCTGGCGCAGGTGGAACCAGCTCAGCGATAGAGTCCGGTGCCAGCAACACCACGTTCACCCCCAGCAATTGTAGCTGGTCAGTCTGTCGCTGCGGCGTGCCGCCGCGCTAGGTGAGCACCACATTGGGCTTCAGCGCCAGCAGCTTATCCATGTTGATTCCCTACCAATTTGCCACTTCGCGAATTTGCTGCGCCGCGGGCGGATAATCAGAGAATGCGCTGACGTTAACCGGGGTAATTTCCGCTGCAAAAGCCAGCTCGGTCAGGTTGGGGGCCAGCGTGACCACGCTCGGCATTGCCGTGGCGGCACAGGTCAGCCACAGCAGCAGGGGGAGAAAGCGTTTAGCCATGAGCCAGTAGGGGCAGTAGGGTTTCCACCATTAATGAAGATTGCTTAGCGGCGACCACCAAGAACTTGTCAAAGCTGAGGTGGGATTCCTGATCGGCTACGTCAGAGATAGCGCGCACCACCACGAACGGAGTATTGAACTGATAGCAGACGTGGGCGATGGCTGTCGCTTCCATTTCCACGGCCACCGCCTGTGGGAAGGTGCTGCGAATGCGTGCCAGCGGGGCAGCGCCGTTGATAAAGGCATCACCGCTGACCACAAGGCCGCGCACGGCGTTGAGGCCCTGATGAGCAATACACTGCTCTGCGGCGGCAATCAGCTTGTCGTCGGCTTTGAACGCCGCCGGGCAGCCGGCTATCTGGCCGGGCTCATAACCGAAGGCGGTAACGTCGGCATCGTGATAGCGGACTTCGTCTGACACCACGATATCACCCACTTTCAGTGTGGAGGCGAGACCACCGGCGGAACCGGTATTGATCACCACGTCCGGCTTGCACAGCAACAGTAGGGTAGTGCCAAGTGCGGCAAAGACTTTACCAATGCCTGATTTTAGTAGAGCCACTTCAACACCGTTCAGCGTTCCGGTATAAATTTCACAGCCCGCTAGGGTTAGAGTCTGACGGTTTTCAATTTTGTCACGCAGCAGCGTAACTTCCTGTTCCATCGCACCAATAATGCCTGCTTTCATAGGGATACCCGCTAAAATTGTAGAATTTGCCAATAATTTCGGCGCATAGTCTATCATGGCAGCATTACAGTGATAATCCGTCTTACGGTGATGCGTACCGTTAATCCGAGGGAACATGCATGAGCGCGATCGACTTTCGCACGAAAATTAACTGGCTGCGTCGCTATCGTCCGTATTAGGGGCCGAAGGATGAGCATGAAATTCTGCGCATATTTGAGAGCGATCGCGGGCGGATTATCAACTCTGCGTTCATCCGCCGCCTGCAGCAGAAAATCCAAGTTTTCCCGCTGGAGCGCAATGCCGCCGTGCGTACCCAGCTGACGCATTCGCTTGAAGTACAGCAGGTTGGGCACTATATCGCCAAAGAAGTGCTGACGCGCCTGCAGGAGCAGGGCCAGCTGGCCGTGCTGGGGCTGGTGCAGCTGACCGCGCCGTTTGAAAACATCGTCGAGATGGCCTGCCTGATGCACGATCTCGGCAACCCGCCGTTTGGTCATTTTGGCGAGTCGGCGGTCAACGACTGGTTCCGTCAGCAGCTCGATGCGGGCTGGCAGTCAGAGAGCCAGCACCCCGATCACTATGTGCCCAAGGTACTGAGTCACTGCGACGATGGGCTGGATGAGCTGCGTGCAAATATTCGTCAGAATTTGTCGCACTTCGAGGGCAATGCGCAGGCGATCCGCATGGTACACACTCTGATGAAGATGAATCTGACCTAGACGCAGGTGGGCTGCATTTTGAAATACATGCGCCCGACTTGGCACAGCTGTCCGGTCTCGGACAGCCCAGCTAGGTAGAGTCTTAGGACG
>NZ_MAYS01000061.1 GCF_001756855.1 Candidatus Erwinia dacicola
ACTTTGCAACAGTGCCTCCAATAGAGCCGCCGCCAATGCCGGAGGACGAGCTGCTGAAAGCCGTGACGTCTGCCGTGAAGCCAAAAACCGAAGGTAGGCGGCGTCGTTAATCTCTACAACTGGGCATAATCATGGAATATAACAAGATTATTAAAGAGGTCGGGCGCGGCAAAAATCACGCGCGTGATATTGATATTGATACCGCCCGCGACCTGTATCGCCAGATGTTGGCTGGCAACGTGCCCGAGCTGGAGCTGGGCGGGATTCTGATTGCGCTGCGCATCAAAGGCGAAGGTGAAGAGGAGATGCTCGGCTTCTACCAGGCGATGCAGGAGCAGATGTTGCGTTTAACGCCGCCCGCGCACCTGCCTATGCCGATCGTGATCCCGAGCTACAACGGTGCACGCCGTCAGAGCAACCTTACGCCGCTGCTGGCGTTGCTGCTTTCACGCCTCGGTTTCCCGGTGCTGATGCATGGCGTTAGCGACGATCCGACTCGCGTTACCAGCGAAGCGGTGTTCGCCGAGCTGGATATCGCGCCGGTGGCATCAGCGGCTGAAGCGCAGGTGAAGCTGGAGGCCGGTGAACTGGCGTTTATCACCATCGGTAGGCTGTGCCCGGCGATAGAACAGCAGCTATCCCTGCGCTGGCGTATGGGAGTGCGTAACGGTGCCCATACGCTGGCCAAGCTGGCGACGCCGTTTGCCGAGGACGCCGCGCTGCGCCTCGCCAGCGTATCGCACCCGGAATATATTCCGCGCGTCGGCAAATTCTTCAGCGATATCGGCGGGCGCGGGCTGCTGCTTAACGGCACGGAAGGGGAGGTTTACGCCAACCCGCAGCGCTGCCCGTCAATCAGCCTGATTGCCGGTACGCAGCCGGAACAGCTGCTAGAGTGCCAGGAAGAGGTAGTGCTGAGCGACGGTGCGTTGCCGGGTGCAAAGGATGCCGAAACCACCGCCGCGTGGCTCCGTCGTTGCCTAGCACAGGAAGTGGCAGTGCCGCAGTCGCTGCGGCTGCAGATCGCCTGCTGCTACCTCGCCACCGGGCGTGCCGCGGATCTCGATGGGGCGTTAGAATTGATTACTCAGGCAGGGTTTTAATACATCTGGTCAAGCGTGTCTGACCCCTACGAAACCTTTAAGGCTGGAGTAGAGGCGATGGCATGCCTCGCCCGAATTCAACGGCGAGATCAACGTGGCAACGGCACTGTTGCAAA
>NZ_MAYS01000062.1 GCF_001756855.1 Candidatus Erwinia dacicola
ACCGGTCTGCCGATGATATCGCCAATGGCGCTGATTTGCTCAGGGCTCCACAACCAGTTGAGCGCTGCCTCAACAAAGAAGACCGTATCCTCATGCATCCTGCGTTTGCCGGCAGCCTTGCGGCGGCTGGTGCTGAGCTTCTGCGCTACCGCAGGCTGGTAGCCATCTACAGAGCGATTACGGCGCAGTTCCCGCGAGACTGTTGACTTACAGACGCCTAACCGGCGACCAATCTCGGCCTGACTAACTTTGTCTTCACACAACAGAGCTATCTGGTATCGTAATCCTTCGGTTAACTGCTGATATTTCATAGTTATTCGCTCATCTTTAGTCGGAAGAGCAGGATAGCTTATCGGTAGCTAACCGTCCCTCCATCTACATGACCGAGCGTTGCACTTATTATCTGAATTCGCGAAAGGTCAGCGTGAGCAGATTATGGTCACATTTGACATCGCTATTATTTCTCAGCTGGACGATCTCGCCCAGCATGAAGGTCTGTCCCGCGCCGCACTAATCCGCATGGCCGTACGCCAGCTGCTGGATAAAGGGGCGCAGGTAGGGGGGTAAGGCGCTCTCTGTTAATTTAATATTAAAGTGATATTGTTTTGACTTTTATTGATGTCAATTCAGCATCAATTTAGTGTTGTTTTTACATCTTACTCCTTGCCTGCCGTCTCTGGCGTCATTCATCTCAGAAACGCCTGCTTCCCGCAAAGAAGATAATTAAGATCAGCCTCGCGACATTGCAAGACATTATTTCCGAATGTACCTTTTCGTCCAGGTGAAACAGCACGTTTTGCACACGGTGGCGGTGGAGCAGGGCGGGGCCGTTGGCGGCAGAACACTACATCTTGTGTGCCGATCAGCTGCCCGAGACACCATATGTGGGTTATCCACCGAAGCGGGGGATAAGGGCGGGATAACTGGACAGAATTACCGTTCTGTCCAGATAAAGAAAGAGGAAAGTTGTGAAACGCTTATGTGCGTTTCATTAATTCCTGAACGGCCTGCGTGATACGCTCCAGCGTGTGCGGCATGGCCTCAGCGCCGCCGCAGAATGCAAGGTATTCCCTGATTTCCCTGAAAGCCTCAAGCTCGACGGTGGCAGACTCCTGATCCGCGAAGCCAGTTTGTGTATTCACCGTTACGGTTTTTGCCGCCAGGTGGCAGCCCTGTCCGGCAAGAATCTTCATTGCATCACGGTAGCTATGTCCGGTAATGCAGGCGATCAGCAGTCGCGGGTCTAGATATTCACTACCGGTGTGTTTCAGGTGATCAAAACTTTTCACAATGTTCCTCTATGGATTCTGAAGCGCAGGCGATCTGTAGCGCTTGAATAGGTTATTTTTTCTGATGCACGTTCAGGGCATTTTTTAGGTACTGCACCGGTTCTGGCATGGGGTGGCTTTTGCCGGGTTTTGTTTTACGTTCATGTTTTGCATATTCATTCCCCAGTTTTTCCCAGTCTTTCGGGTACAGCGATTTGAAGGCTTCTAGGAAATCTTCAAAGGTGTAACCGGGTCTCAGTGAGTCGCAGGTAGTCTGATTTATTTTTTGGGCTTTTTGCATTCTAGGGTTGGAATTCATCCATTCTAATCGTTGATTCTTAGTCGGACAAAAGCTGCTTCTGGTTGGATTTTTTTGTTTTTCACCACCCTGCGAGAATCTAACATTGGTTGGATTCTCAGACGCCCCCTCTCGCGCGTTAATCCAACTCTCCACCTTCTGCCTGCTTCAACAATGTCGGAATGTGCGGCCCATACTCGACCTTGCCTCGTCCTGCTCGAATACCACTGCCAACCTTACGGGCTTCTTTGGAGTACAACGTCTTTGCACGGATGATGTCATAGCTGTAACCCCGACCTAACCGATTGGACATCTTGATCAAGCCGTTGAGCCCTTCGGTATACCCATTGGTGATTGAGAACGGCGCATCCCCGTAGGCAAAGATGTCGTCGTAATGGTTGTGTACCGTTTTCACCAATTTTTTGAAATGCTCCATGCCATAATGCGGAAGGCTGTTTTCCCAAGCCTCAAAGGCGTTCTGAGCGCTCTGCTTGTCGGGTTCGTCGTAGATGCAGTAGAAGGCTTCCTTGAAGTCATAGGCCACGGCAAGTTCTGGGATCGCCTTCTTTACAACCTCCAGCGCCTTTTGCTCCGCGGGCGTCAGGTTGCCGGGTCGCTTCAGGGTTAGCCAGCGAATGGAATTTTTGACGTAAATCCGATCTTCTTTGCTTAACTGTGCCTGATAGTTCTTGCGCTCCGCTTCCAAGGCTTCAGAGGCCATCTTGACGACATGGAACTTGTCGATCACCAGTTTGGCGTTGGGCAGATACTGAGCAAAGGAACCCTTGAAGGGTCGCCACATATCCGTACAGACCCATTCAACCTTGTCAGCATCCGGCAAATCCTTGAAGAAGGGCCTCAGGTGCTCTTGAGTACGATGCTCTAACATATCAAAGATGTTGTTGGTTGCTAGGTTGGTGATTACACAGCGATACTCGCCGGCCAGGTTCACTTCGTCGATACCCATAATGACCGGGGTTTCGTAACGAACGGTTTGGGAGAGTTCCTCAATGAGATCGTGAGCGATATTTTTGACGGTGTTCACTGCCACACCGGTTTGCTCGGCTAAAGCATGGAAGGTGGTTCCCAGGCACTGTTGCCGAATAACATCGACCAGCCGTTTGGTGGCTTGGCGTTTGTCATCCAGAAAACTCAACTCCGGCATGGACATTTTTCTGCACGACTCACAGCGAAAGCGCGGGCGCTGAACTTGAAGGCAGACGGGCTCCATGTACAACGGCGTGTCCATGAACTTGTTTTTACGCGTGCCGTGTTTGTGCATAGGGGTGTTGCAGTTTCCACATAACGGCACCTCGACTGTTACCGGCTCAGCAACTATCACAAGGCACTTGCTTTCGTGGCGCATATCGACCGGCTTGATGCCTGGCAGATTCAGCAGGTCAAGCATCGGCTTAATCCATATCCAGGTCGATGTCTTTGCCTTCGCGCAGCAGGTCATACACCATATCAACCAATGCGGTCATGCCCTGACGGTCAGACTTGAGCACCTGGGTTGCCAGCTTCTGATGACTGGACAAAGCACGAACAACCGCTTGCTGAACAGCGCCGGGGAGGTTGCTTTTCATAGCCTGCTCACGGGTATTGCTTTCCACCTGAGCCATGACGACATCGCTTTCACCGGTAATCGTTGAAATCTGATTAACGAAAGCCACCTGATCCTGGATCGGCGTCGCCTCACCAAACAGGCTGTTGAGTCGTTCGATAATCTCTTTGACGAATTTAGGTTTATCTCCTGCCGCGCCACCACCTCCTGCACCTGCCGGTTGCAATATCGGAGTTTCGTCTTCTGCGTTATCGGGTCGAGTATTGATGTCAAAGCCGGTGAGCACCAGGCCTGTCAACTCCACTTTTTCCGGTGCTTCGTGCAGCAGGCGTTTTTGCAGCAGTTTGGCGAAAGCAGTAAAATTCTCCAATGCTGGGTCACCGAAATCAATCAGTTGCGCGATATAGGAATAGGTACGGCAGAAGCGCCCCAGCTCCGACTTGAAGCCTATCAACGCCTTGATCTGCTCGGCATACTCATCCTGATGGTGATCGGCAGACTTCATACCCGCCTCATCACCCTTGGCGCGGGCTTTCTCAAACGCTGCTTCCCAGGTAGCCATGCCATCGCGCAGCATTTTCATCCTATCGTTATACAAAGCCGTCGCTCCCGCCGTAGCGGCATACAGCGCCTTGTGCTGCGGCGATTTAGTATGGGTGATATCGCGGATGGTCTTGAAGCGGGCTTCCTTGAATGCGGTCAAGTCCTTCTCGTCGTACAGGCCGTGCTCGTCCAGTCGCTCCTTGATCTCGTAGACCACATTGAGATCTTGCACTTCGCCGATGTGAGCGCCCTTGTCATAGGCGGCAAAGGCCTTGCGCACGTTCTCCGGGTCGTTCACGAAGTCGATGATAAAGACCTCATCCTTGCCTGGTGCCGTCCGGTTCAGGCGGGCGAATGTCTGCACAATCTCCACATGGTTAGCGATTTTCTTATCCACATACATGGCGACCAGTTTGGGCTGGTCAAAGCCGGTCTGGAACTTGTCGGCCACCAACATCACCCGGTATTCCGGGCGGTCAAAGGCAAAGCGCAAATCCTGCCCGTGGACATCCGGGTTCATGCTCTGCTCGGTGAACTCCTCGTTCTCATCGACGATAAACACATCGTCCTTGAACTCGCTGTCATCCTGGTGCATTACCTGCTTACCGGTCATCTTGCCGGAGAAGGCCACCAGTGAATGAATAAAGCCGTACTCGCTGTGCTGCTCGATATAGCGGTCAAACGCCTTCTTGTAGCGAATGGCAGCGGCACGGGAGCTGGTCACGACCATCGCCTTGGCCTTGCCATCCAGCCGGTGGGCGACATTCTTGGTGAAGTGCTCAACGATAAACTGTACCTTCTGGGTCACATTGGTGGGGTGCAATGACATCCACTGTGCCAGGGCGCGTTTGGCGGCCTTGCCGCTCACCCGTTTGCTGTCTTCAAGCTGTTTGGAAAGGTTGAATGCCGTTTTGTAGGGCACATAGCCGTTCAACACATCGAGAATGAATTTCTCCTCAATTGCCTGGCGCATGGTGTACAGGTGGAAGGCTTGCGGCGGGTTATCGTCCGAGGCCGGTTGGCTTGGATCTGTCGGGCGACCGAACAGCATCAAAGTGGAGTGCTTGGGCGTGCCGGTAAAAGCGAAGTAGCTGATATTTTCGGGGCGGGCACGGGACTTTTGCAGTTGCTCCAGCAGTTCATCCACCGTCATGGTGGACATCTTGCCTTGTCCGCTCATCCCCAGCGCGGTTTGCAGCTTAGCGGCGGTAGAACCTGTCTGCGAGTTATGCGCCTCATCAATGATTACAGCAAAGTTTTTCCCTTTCAGGGCCTTATCAGTGATGATGGCTTCCATCGCGTAAGGGAAGGTCTGGATCGTGACCACCACAATCGGTGTGCCAGACAACAATGCCTCCGAAAGCTGCTTGCTCTTCGACTTAGATGACTTCTGCCGGTCAATGGCGGCGATCACCCCAAACTGATGGTCAATCTGCTTCACCGCGTCCTGAAGCTGGCCGTCCAGCACATTGCGGTCGGTGACAATGATCACGCTGTTAAATACCGCGTCGCCGTTATCTTCGCGCAGTTTCACTAAGTCATGGGCCGTCCAGGAAATGGTGCTGGTCTTGCCGGAACCGGCGCTATGGTCACACAGGTAGGTCATGCCTGCGCCGTTTTCGTGGGCATCGGCCAGCATCTGGTTCACTGCCGTCCATTGGTGGAAGCGCGGGAAAATTAGGGTTTCTTTCTTCGACCAGTTGCCCTGAATATCCACAACGTCCTTTTTTTCGACGTAGACAAAGCTATGGAAAATCCGCAGCCAGGCATTCGGCTGGCAGACCGCTTCCCAGAAGTAGGCTACCGGGTATTCCTGGGTACAATCAGCCTTAATCTCACCTGGCGGGTTACCCGCATGTACCGTGCCGCTCTCGTTTTTGCGGCCCTTATTGAACGGCAGGAAAAAGGTGTTTTCTCCATCCAGCTTGGTCGCCATCATTATTTCAGATTCGGACATGGCGAAATGCACCACCGCCCCACGCTTGAAGGTCAGCAATGGTTCCCAGCGTATGATCTTGGCGTCATACGGCAGGCGATTATTGCGGTACTGATCCATGGCCGCTTCGCAGGACTGGGTGAAGTCGGTCTTCAGTTCGACGGTTGCCACCGGCAGACCGTTGATAAACAGCACCAGATCAATGGCAAATTCACGGGCCGGATGATACTTCAACTCCGGCACCACGCGCAGAATATTGGCCTGATAGCGCTCAATGACTGCTGCATTACGCTTGTCTTCCGGTGCGGCCTCTGTCATCTCGATCAGGCCGCAACCTGCAATGGAAAAGCCCTGGCGCAACACCTGCATGGTGCCTTGTTTCTCCAGTGCTTTATCCAGGCGATCCATCAGCACTTCAAGGGTTTTGGCCCCGTTTAGCCGTTCCAGCTTGTCCCATTTTTCCTGCTGGCCGCTGGTTTTGATCCAGCTTTCCAGATCTTCGGGGTACACTGCCCGCTCGGTGTCGTAGAACTTGGAATCACCCAGCCTCCAGCCCTGTTCTACCAACCGGTCGATGATGTGTTGCTGGAAGTGCTTTTCCTGATGTGCTGACGCTTGCATTTATTGTTCTCCTCGCAGATCAATCTGGCCGGTAACAGCGGCTGTGATAAAGGCGGCACGGCGTTCTTTGAGCAGATTTACACTATGCTCTGTTTTCTCAACTAGAGAATTAATGCGAGCCGTTCCTTCGTTGATTGCGCTGGTAATGTCGCGTTGCTCCTCGGCTGGAGGAATAAGCACTGGGAGTCTTCTGACATCCTCAAATTTTAAAGACTGCCTCAACCCCCCCCCCATTGCATAAAAGACTTTGCAATGATCGTATGAGCGCATCATCCATGTAAAATATGTGGAGGCAATGCTGTGCGGCTTCACGGCCATATACGCAGAGGTAATGATTCCCCTCTGCGTAACCTGGGCTGACCTCAAGCTCCTTTTGTCGTTTTGCAGATCGGTGAATCTGAATACGATTTCGCCAGGCTCTACGATTTGATAGGTTTCATAAGACTCCGGCATCAACCCCATATTTCTGGTTTCAGGCTTCTGAATGATGCATCCATAGCTAAGAGAAAGAATATTGGTTTCAACTAGACCAGTATTTTTTCGATTCAACTCTGCTACCAAAGCGAAGAACGGCTTCATCCCCCAATGCACCGGAACTTGCCCAATCCACTCAACGCCGGAATCCTTCATCTTCACGTTGGGGTCTAGGCCCTTGGTGACCGCGTGGGTAATCAGTGCCTGACGCTTTTCCTTAAGTAGCTCGATAAAGCGGGTTTTCTTCTCGATAAGCGCATCAATACGGGCTGTTTCGCGGTCGAGGGTGGTTAGTATTTGCGCTTGCTCAGACTGATCTGGGTATACAACTTCAATTGAACCGATATGCCACCAATCTGCACGAGGCATTTTGGCTCCCTCGCATCCTGACGCTATTTGATGCGTTACATCAGGAGTTAAAAGCAAATCTTGCAGCCATCTGGGCTCTGTTTTTTCAGCCCTCAGAACCAAAAATTCTGTTGAGCAGCACCCTGCCATCTCTGAAATAATGGCTTTTCGCAAATATGGACGTAGCTTACTGTACAGGACATCCCCTTCATAAAAGATGCCTACAGTTGAATCTTCTGATTGACGAGAGCTTTCATTCGTTGGCTTGTACTGCCCTGATCCTGCTTCTACATCCTCAAGTCCGATATAGATGGTTTCAATAGAAACATCATTTCGCCGTTCATTGCGCAATGATGCCAGTCGCTTGACTCTCACCACTTTCCAATGCTCCGGCACTTGCCCAATCCACTCAACGCCGGAATCCTTATACGCGGGATATGCTCTGTACTCGCTCATTCGCTGGCAACCTCCGCCAGTAGCGCAGCAATCTCGGCTTCTACCTGCTTCAGGTCTTCATCAATATCATGAAGCTTGCGCGGCGGCTGGTACTGGTAGAAGAAGCGGTTGAAGTTGATCTCGTAGCCAACGCGGCCCAATTGACCGTCCCAGGCATCGGTAAAGCTCTCATCCAGCCAGGCATCCGGCACATGAGGAAGTACTTCGCGGGCGAAGTAGTCGTCGATGTCCTCCAGATAGGGGACGTTCTCGTAATCAGTCAAATCTGTGTCGGGCACCAGCTCGTCGTTGGAATCAGTGACCGGCTCAGCTTCCGGGTCTTTGTGACCAAAGGCGTTGAACAGCGCGGTGATCAATGTCTTGTTGGATTTGACCTTGAGCTGCTTGGCTTCGTCGGACTTGATCGCGTCCCTGACAAAGGTTTCTGCCCATCTATAGGGCTGCGTTTGCCCGATAAGCGGCTTGAGGGCTTCGCGCCAGAATGTCTGATGCGCGTCAGAGAGCTTTTCCCAAGCGGCTTCGGCTTTCAGCCGCTCCATGCCCACCTTATCGAGCTCTAGGGTCATGCGCAGCGGGCGCAGTACCTTGATACGGCGGTAGCCAAAGGTACGGTAGTCCAGCATCTGGGAAAGCGCACCAGTTTCGCCTGCGGCGTAGATGTCCAGAATCTGGCGGCGCTGCTCATCGCTGACAATACGGCGCTTGTTGCCCTCGTTGCGGATTGAAGTCCACAGGTCGGTGGCGTTGATCAACTGCACCTTGCCTTTGCGCTCCTGCGTCTTCTTGTTGGACAGAATCCACAGGTAGGTGGCGATATTGGTGCGGAAGAACAGATCCGTTGGCAGAGCCACAATGGCTTCTATCAGGTCGTTTTCCAGCAACCAGCGGCGGATTTCCGATTCGCCAGACGCGGCACCGCCGTTAAACAGAGGCGAACCCGACAGCACGATAGCGGCGCGGCCACCGCCGTTGTTCGGCTGTTCTAGCTTGCTCGCCAGGTGCATCAAAAACAGCATGGAGCCATCGCTAATTTTCGGCAGGCCCGGCCCAAACCGGCCAAACTCGCCTTTTTTGTGTTCCGCTTCGACGGCGGTTTTGTCCTTCTCCCATTTCTTGCCAAAAGGCGGATTGGACAGGCAGTAGTGGAAACACTCACCGGCAAACTGGTCGTTAGACAGCGTGCTGCCCTGACGAATGTTCTTCGACAGATCTCGGCCAGGGTCGGACTCCAAACGGCGGATCAGCATACCGGCCACACAAACCGCATGGGTTTCCGGCTCCAACTCCTGCCCGTGGGGCAGCAGCACTGGCGGGATCTTGTCGCGCTTACCGTAGTCGCCCGCATGGTTCATAGCATCGGTGAGGAAGCCCCCCGTGCCACAGGTCGGGTCATACAGGGTACGAATCAAACCTGGGCTGGCCTCAAACAGGGCATCATCCGGGTCAAGCAGCAATGCGGTCGCCAGGTGAACGATGTCACGCGGCGTCATGAAATCCTCGGCCCCTTCATTTACCTCGGCACCAAAGCGGCGAATCAGGTGTTCGTAGATGTTACTCATCACCCGATCCGGCACCGTATCCGGGTGCAGGTCGATCTTGGCAAAGTTCTGGCAAATCTTGTACAGCAAGCCCGCTTTCTCCAGCCGGATCACCGTATTGCCAAACTCAAACTCCTCGAAGATAGCGCGTGCGTTATCCGAAAATAGGGCGATGTAGTCTTCCAGATTACGGCGCGTCTTGGTGCTACCCAAGGTGCCAAGGGAGTATTCAGAGGTGTTGTAGAAGGGGTATTCAGCGGTTGAGCGCAGAATGGTATCCAGCTCAACATCGGCATCCTTGAAAGCGTCATGCGCTTCTCTCACCGCCTCGCGAGTCGGCTCCAGCGCACACTCTAGGCGGCGCAGCAAGGTAAACGGCAAAATGATCTTGCCAAAGTCCGTATGCTTGAAGTCCCCCCACAGGTCTTCTGCGTTCTTCCAAATAAAGTCAGCCTGTGAAGCTGCCGATCCCGTAAATTCGTTCATTCTTGACTCCAACCACCTTTTGCATAGAACGGTACTGTAGTCAATCTGCGAATGTCAACCAGATTTTGCACAAAAGGGGATGGATTTCAATTCTTGGCTAAATCTGCGACCCTACCTCAGAATGCAAATAGCCTTTTTTTGATGATAACTGCCACGATATATCCTTTTCAGTTGAAGG
Organism: Candidatus Erwinia dacicola; assembly: GCF_001756855.1. GTDB lineage: Bacteria > Pseudomonadota > Gammaproteobacteria > Enterobacterales > Enterobacteriaceae > Erwinia > Erwinia dacicola. Next base: position 9,711 of record NZ_MAYS01000062.1, read on the forward strand.
AGAGCTGATTCATAGGTACGACATTTTAGCGCATAGCGCCAGCGATGTTATATGTGTAGTGGCACACTGATACTGGCTGTCAATACCGATCGAATTCTGACACACCCTGCCAAAGTAAAACTGACCCACCCCCTTTGAATTACTCGAACGTTGTTGCTTTCGTTTCCTTCTGGATTTGACCGCTTTTCAGCTTATCCTTCAATCGGTAGCATTGGCCGCTGATTTGGGCGATATGCGCATGGTGAAGCAGCCGATCCAGCATCGCTGCCGTCAGCGTTTCGTTATCACCAAACGTTCCGGACCACTGAGTAAACGGCAGGTTGCTGGTCAGGATCACGCTGCCTGACTCATAGCGTTTAGCAACGACCTGAAAGAACAGGTTCGTCTCCATTTTACCGAACGGCAGAT
>NZ_MAYS01000063.1 GCF_001756855.1 Candidatus Erwinia dacicola
ACCGGTCTGCCGATGATATCGCCAATGGCGCTGATTTGCTCAGGGCTCCACAACCAGTTGAGCGCTGCCTCAACAAAGAAGACCGTATCCTCATGCATCCTGCGTTTGCCGGCAGCCTTGCGGCGGCTGGTGCTGAGCTTCTGCGCTACCGCAGGCTGGTAGCCATCTACAGAGCGATTACGGCGCAGTTCCCGCGAGACTGTTGACTTACAGACGCCTAACCGGCGACCAATCTCGGCCTGACTAACTTTGTCTTCACACAACAGAGCTATCTGGTATCGTAATCCTTCGGTTCACTGCTGATATTTCATAGTTACTCGCTCATCTTTAGTCGGAAGAGCAGGATAGCTTATCGGTAGCTAACCGTCCCTCCATCTACATGACCGAGCGTTGCACTTATTATCTGAATTCGCGAACATCTATAGTTATCTCCCCTCAGCACATCAACTGGATAGGGGAGAGAACGTGAGGTTTTTTACACCACACCTGATTTTGTTTACAAAGGCCGGGTATGCGTGGGTCTTCCGTTTCTCTGTAATGACGGCATGACATTCATGCCTGTCGTGAATTATTACCTGCTTTGGCTCTGCTTGGAAAATGCCGGTACTGCCAGTCCCGCGACTTGGAAAAGCCATGCAAAGACGTTATTCGATTATTTTTCTTGGTTATCAACCAATGGGTTTGCTTGGAACGCTATTGCCGATAAAAAGACTGCAGGGTGAGGAAATATCGAACCTCGCAATGTACCGCAACTGGTCAATGGACCTGATACATCCATCCTCGGGCAAGCTACATGTTTCCCCAGTACGCTCCGTCATCGGATGACACAAATCATGGCTTTCTATCGCTGAGCATTACAGCGAAAAAGGATACCTGCATTACACTAGGGAACGACATTAACGCGGGTTTTGCGGCCGACGAAGTCGGTGCGTGTCAAGGTAGTTGTCGCCTCAGTTGACCTATGCGGCCAGCGTTTCCCGCTCCGGATTCAGCCAGACTTTGTCTTGCCAGCTCCAGTTTCTTGTTGGGGTTCTACGCCGGAACTCCAGATTTTTCCGTCAGCCCAAATTATCCCCGGTTGAGCAGCTTTATGCCGTCAGCTCGCAGTTGACCATCCGGGGAAATGTGGCGGTACAGCGTTTGTCGGGTTATCTCCAGTTCTTGGCATAACGTACTGACTTTCATCTCTGGCCGTCCCATTGATGCCATTGCCAGTCGCAATTTTATTGGCGTCATTTTGTAAGAACGTCCGCCATTCCTCCCGCGGGCTCTTGCTGAGGCAAGGCCTGCTGTCGTTCGCTCGGCAATCAGTTCGCGCTAAAACTCGACCAGTGCGGCAAAGATCCCAAAAACAAGCTTGCCGGCAGCTGTCGTGGTATCGATGGTCGCTCCGTGACCGGTCAGTACCTTCAGGCCTATCCCGCGTCCGGTAAGGTCATGCACCGTATTAATGAGATGACGAAGGTCGCGCCCGATTCGATCCAGTTTCCATACAATCAGGGTGTCATCTGGCCGTAGGGCTTTCAGACAGGCGATAAGTCCAAGGCGATCTTCTTGCTTGCCCGATGCCCTGTCTTCATAAAAATAGGCAACGTCAACGCCGGCAGCGATCAGCGCATCGCGCTGTAAATCATTCACCTGAGAACCATCTGCTTTTGATACCCGCATATAACCAATTAACATTTCATACCTGTTACATATACGTCGATTATGTGACATTCTGATTTTGGTGCCTGGATTGGCCCCTATATTTCCATACACTTTTTATCACTTAACCTATTACTGGTTTGCCGCCGTAGATATTCCCGTGGCGAACGATATCCCCGTGCACTGTGAGGATGCTATTCATTGTAATGTTCGAAGGCCTCCGCAAGGTTCTTAACCGCGGTTAACCCGTCAGGTTTCAGCATGATGCTGATGTGGTCGCGCTTTATCGTTTTCACGACGCTCTCTGCCATCCCGTTGCTTTCCGGACTGCATACCGCCGTATGTTTAGGCTCCAGTCCTACCCTTCTGGCAAACTGACGCGTCTGATAAGA
>NZ_MAYS01000064.1 GCF_001756855.1 Candidatus Erwinia dacicola
AGTTGACGCGTACCGGCCAAAGTAGTTGACGTCTAATATGCTGTGTCATAACCAGCGCAATCAGGATCTGGTTTGTCAGGAACTGACGCACCTGAAGCCACTTCCTCAGCGGCGGTGTGCAGACTACGAGGAGCTGTCTGTCCTGGTGAGCAGAGTAGCACCATCAACGTCAGGCAGGTGGTGTACAGCGTCCCGTCCCGGCTTATCGGACAGATGCTGAAGGTCCGTCTCTGGGATGATCATCTGAGCTGCTACGTGGGCAGCGATGAGGTGATGAGCTGTGACCGGGTTCGGGGGCAAAAGGGCAAACGACGGGTCCGCAGCATCAACTTCCGGCACGTCATCGGCAGACTAGTCAGGAAACCTGGGGTGTTCTATCACGCCACGCTTCGCAACGACATCCTGCCGGATGATGAATGGCGGCAGTTGTGGCAGCGTATATGTTCACGTTTGGCCCCTCAGCTGGCCAGCCGTCTGATGGTTAATGCCCTGAAGCTGGCGGCAGAACGGAAAGATATCTCAGTGGTTGCGAAGGGGCTGAACCAGCTGCTGCTGGAGCCGGGAGAGCCGGACCTGCAGAAGCTGCTCAACTGCTGGTTCAGCACAGCCTGCAGGGTTATGACAACCTGATGCAGAAAGGAGACCTGCAGTAACCGATATCCATACGCTTGAAAGGCTGCTCAGAAGGCTCCGTCTGACGCGCATGGCCTCCGAGTGGCACAGCCAAGATAGCGATGCAAAAGAGAGCGCCGAGGCGATCCTGAACGCGCTGTAATAACAGGGTAGAGTCAGGCATGCCTCGCTTGGATGTGATGTGTGAGGGCTGACTGCTTTTGTGGTCAGCCCTCTTTTTTATCATTTTCCGGACGGATCCTGCTCGCCAATAAACCAGTACCACAGCGGCACCGAAAGCAGCAGGGTGAAGACCACGCTGTAGATGGTGATCATAAAGAACTCGGAGACATACAGCTCAACGGGCCAAGTGGAAAACGGCATATTGTACTCGTTGATCGCCCCGCCAATCATCGCCTTAGTCATCACAATGATGGCGCAAACCAGCACGCAGGCCTGAGCGGTAAAGAAGTGGCGGCGTTTTTTGCCCGGTGGAAATAGTGACATGTTCTGTACTCCTGTACGATGATTCAGAATTTGACGTTAACTTTTGCCCACCAAGTGCGGCTTGGCTCATTGACTGGGGTACTGGCAGAATAGCCAAATACGCTGTTGCCTGCCAGATTCAGGTGTTCGCTGTAGGCATTGTTAAAAATATTGTCGAGGCCGCTGCTAATCTTGACGTTTTTCGTCACTTCATACGCAGCATTGGCGGAAAAGATGCCGAACCCTGCGCTGCGTTCGAAGTCTTTGCCAACCACGTTGCCTTCATTCAGCGCGATACGGTTTTGTAACCCGACCATACGCAGCAGGCCGGTAGTACTCCAGCTTCCCTGTTTCCAAGTCAGACCTAGTCGGCTCTCCAGTGGCGGCATCTGCGGCAGTGGGCGATGACCTGAGCTGTTTTGACCCCACGAATACGCTAGGCTGCCGTCTGCGGTCAGACTCTCCGTCAGTTTATAACTCAGGCCTGCTTCACCGCCCATAATCGTGGCGTTGACATCGTCGGCGCGGCTGACGTAAGCGTCGTTTGGATCGTGGCTGAAGAGAATAAAGTCCCTGACGTGGCCGAGGTAAGCTGAAACCCAGCCATCCATGCGCTTACCAGAATATTTGGCACCGATATCTAGCTGCGTGGTTTTCTCAGACTTAACTGTTTCAAACGCCGTGCTGCGCCCGCCCACGAAGTAGCTGGGGGAGAACAGCTCCCAGTAATCTGGAAAACGCTCGGTATAGCCCACTCCGGCATACATCATCAGCGGCAGGCTATCCAGCGTATGTTCCAACCGCATAAACCCGGCAGGCATTGTATCGCTCCTTGCACCCTCGTCGGAAGCGCTAAAATTGTCCACCCAGCTGCGTTCGAGTCGTGCTCCGCTCACCAGCTTATTGTGCGGGTCAACGCTCCAGCTCAGTTCACCGAAGGCACCAATATCGTGAAAGCGGGCATCTTTGCGCCAGTCGTTATCCCAGTGATTACGATGGCTGCTAGTTTGCATATCCATCCCGCTTTTCAGTTCAAAGTCAGACCATAACCAGGTGCCCATAAAGCGACCACCAACGGTACGGCGATCGAGCTGCATCGCCATCGGCATGCTCATATCCATATGGGTAGACATCCCCGGCATGCTGCCCGAACTGCGCAGGCTGTAATTATCCATAATGTGATTGGCATAGTTGTAGTACATCTGTGCTTCAAATTTGTCGAATACCTCGCCGAGGTTCGATTTTTCCACCCGCATGCTGAGGCTTTCACGCTTGAATTGGGAGCCATCCATGCTACGTCCGGCGTAGCGTGCTTCGCCGTTGCCACGCCCCGCAGTCAGCTCAACCAGCGTATCTTTATCCGACGTCCAGCCCACCGCGAGGTCGCTGTTCCATTTGTTCCAGCGCGACGGCACGCGGTCACCTTTGCCGTCCTTGTAGTCCTGCGAAATAGAGTGGTTGCCAATCACCCGCAGATAACCCTGTTCGCTACCCACGCTAAGGTCGGCGTTCTGATCCCAGCGATTGTTCGAGGCCCCCAGCAGGCTGGCGTTGCCCTGAATGCCTGACTGGTCGAAGCGGTGTGGTTCACGGTCAAAGCGCACAGTGCCCGCCGAGTTGCCCGGCCCCCAAATAACGGTTTGCGGGCCTTTGATGATGCTTAATAGGTCGTAACTCTCCGGGGAGATGTATGAACTGGGGGCATCCATGCGCGCCGGGCAGGCACCGGGCATTTCACCGCCGTCGGTCATGATGCGCATGCGCGAGCCAAACATGCCGCGAAACACCGGGTCACCGTTGGTCCCGCCGTTACGAATTTGCGCAAAGCCCGGAATGGTTTTCAAATAGTCGGAGCCGTCGCTGGCAGGGACCGGCTGGCGCGGTGTTTTTGGCGAAGTGGCAATCTCCAGCGGAGAGGCTAGCGGCGCGGTGACGGTCATTACGCCCGTTTCATCCGGTACCACATTATGCGCTGCGGCCAGATGTGGGCAGGCAGCAATGATCGCAATGCTTAATAGCGACAGCGGCAGGTAAATAACTTTCATGCTTAATTCCTTTTTAAACGGTAATCCTGTCTAAAGAATCCAACCAGAACCCCGAAATAATATTCAGGAGTGCATCATCCTGTGCAGAGCAAATACAAAAAGGTTAACGCTTTCCGACGGAGTTATCCGCAGTGAATTGATGGCATTAATAAACGAAAGGAATTAAGGCAGCGGCGGGGCACGTGGCTGACAAATACCTAGGAAGAAAGTAACGTGATAAGCGGGAAGTATTAATGCGGGTCGGATGAGGGCAATCAGACACATCAGCCAGAAAAAGACGATAAACAGGCAGAGCAGTAGCGGCATATGGACTAGAAGCTGACAGTAACCGCAGGCAAATTCGTCCATCCTGCCCATATCATGATGCATGGCTTCAGCAGAACCGGCATGCATAATCATCGCGGCGTGGCCTGACATCGCGGGCATAGGCATATCATCCATCATCATCTCTGCAGGGTGATGCGTACTCATTTCGCTGTCAGCGGAGGTGCGATAACTCTCCAATGTTTTGGAAACATCCGGCGCAATAAACAGCAGCAGTACCGCCAGAATAGCGATCAGAGCGGGCAAGCGGCGCTGTGACAGGCGATAGAATGAAACCAATCTGGCAATCCCTGCAGAGTGAATTAAAGACGCTAGTTTAGCGACTTTATTTGACAATGTTAATGCGAACTTAAATTAATCATTATTAATTAAATCCGGTAAACCTCCGGCTTTGCCGGGGGACTCCGAAAGGTTTGACCTTTAAGTCAGTTGTAGTGGCACACTGATACTGGCCACCTGATCGGAAGGTGATATTCTCACCTTCCCAACACCACAGGTGACCCAATGGCTAAACATTTCACGCCAGAATTTAAGCTCGAAGCGGCGAAGTTAGTTGTCGACCACGGCTATACCTACGTTAAGGCCGCAGAGGCAGTTAACGTAAGCCATTCGGCTATCCCCCGTTGGGTGAATAAGCTGCGACTTGAGCGCCAGGGGAAAACGCCCGCCGGGCTTCCTCTGACGCCAGAACAGCTCGAGCTGCGTGAGGCGAGGAAGAAAATACAACGCCTTGAAATGGAGAACGAAATCCTAAAAAAGGCTACGGCGCTCTTAATGTCGGACGCACTCAACGGTTCACGGTAGTCGACAGGCTAAGAGCGAGGTATCCGGTCGCTGCGTTGTGCCAGACTTTTG
>NZ_MAYS01000065.1 GCF_001756855.1 Candidatus Erwinia dacicola
ACACGCTGGAGCGCCTGAACAAAGAGGTGAAGCAGCGTAAGCCAGTCTTAAATTTCAGCGCTGCTATCACCCTTTAGCGCAATCAACGCCAGTCAGCCGGTCTTTCCTTTTGCCCGCTCACTCACCTGCTGTCGAGCGTTACCAGACAGCGCCAGATGGCTGCCGCGCACAGCAGCGTAATCATCATCAGGACCAGCAATAACTGCTGAAAAGCCTGTTCCGCCAGCCCCAACTTGGACTCCTTCAAGTTATCTGCTGTCGCTGTGCAGTGAGGAAGCGACACATCGTGAAAGCGAGCGGCTGCGGCGTTATATAAAAGATGCTAGGTTACCTACGGGTAAATCGGTGTCGGAATATAACTTCGCACTTAACGAAGTGTTTGCGGCGGCGGATTGCAGAGCGTACTGGAGGAATAGCTTAGCAATAGCGGGCAGTTTTCCCTGCTGTAGCCGTGCAATCGTCACTTGCTGCCCAAGCTGCGCGTACTGATTAACTATTTGGCGGAACACATTGCGCTGTGCAGATAAAAAGGGACAGATGAGAATCTGCCCCTTTTTGTTCGGGTTAAGCGGAAAAAAAAGGTCAACCTCTGCGCCAAATGATCGAACTGTGATTAATGCTCAAACATCGCAGAGATAGACTCTTCGTTGCTAATACGGCGGATTGCCTCGGCTAGCATGCCTGACAGGGTGAGGGTGCGGACGTTTGGCAGCGCTTTAATCTCTTCCAACAGTGGAATGGTGTCGCACACAACCACTTCATCAATCATCGAGTTACGCAGGTTTTTGACCGCGTTACCGGAGAAGATAGGGTGGGTTGCGTAGGCGAACACGCGCTTCGCACCGCGCTCTTTCAGCGCTTCCGCTGCTTTACACAGGGTGCCACCAGTATCGATCATGTCATCAACCAGCACGCAGTCACGGTCAGCCACATCACCGATGATATGCATCACCTGTGAGACGTTGGCGCGTGGGCGACGTTTGTCGATGATGGCCATATCGGTGTCGTTCAGCAGTTTGGCAATAGCGCGGGCTCGAACCACTCCGCCGATGTCTGGGGAAACCACAATCGGGTTTTCTAGGCCAATCTGCAGCATATCTTCAAGCAGGATCGGGCTACCAAATACGTTATCAACAGGGACGTCAAAGAAGCCCTGAATCTGTTCAGCATGCAGATCCACAGTGAGAACGCGGTCAACGCCAACGCTGGAAAGGAAATCGGCGACAACTTTGGCGGTAATGGGCACACGGGCGGAACGCACGCGGCGGTCCTGACGTGCATAACCAAAGTAAGGGATCACCGCGGTAATACGACCAGCGGAAGCACGACGCAGGGCGTCAACCATCACAACCAGTTCCATCAGGTTGTCGTTGGTTGGTGCACAGGTGGACTGGATGATAAAAATATCACCACCGCGTACATTTTCATTAATTTGCACGCTCACTTCACCATCACTGAAACGACCAACGGCGGCGTCGCCCAAGCTGGTGTGAAGGCGGTTGGCAATACGTTGTGCTAGTTCCAGGGTAGCGTTACCAGCAAAAAGCTTCATATCAGGCACGAGAAGAACCTCAGGCTTTGCGTCCAGAGAATGAAATATCGTAAACAGCACTGTGCGGAATGCTGTTCACTGTTTCATACGGGTGTGCGTCACTTAGAGCAGCAGTGCTGCGTCTGGAATGGAGTGACACTGTCAAATCAACTCAATTGCCCTGAAATTCTGCGGTGCAACGGCGAGATACTAACACCTCGCGCAACAAACCCCTGCAGATTTTTTGGGGCCAGCCCAAGCACTTGGCGGGCGGCGGACTCGGTGTCGAATTCTGCAAACACACAAGCACCCGTTCCAGTCAGGCGTGACGGCGCGTATTCTAGCAGCCAAGAAACAAGTTGTTCAACCTCGCGAAAACGATTTCTTACGACAGCTTCACAATCATTGTGGAACTCGGTGCATAATAACTGGCTGATTTCCCTTACTGGCGTGTCGCGAGTCAACTGCGGATCGTTGAAAACCAGCGGGGTGGCAATGCTTACCCCGGGGTGCATCACCAGATACCACTTCTTCGCTGGGTTAACCGGGGTCAGCTGCTCACCCGCACCTTCGGCAAAGGCGGCGAAGCCGTGAACAAACACTGGCACGTCGGTGCCAAGCTGCAGGCCAAGTTCTGCCAGCTGCGTCAAGCTCAGCCCGGTTTGCCACAGGTGGTTAAGCGCCACCAGCACCGTGGCCGCGTTCGAGGAACCGCCGCCCACTCCACCACCCATCGGTAAGCGCTTCTCAATGGCAATCTTTGCCCCGATAGAGTCAGGCAGGCAACCGAGGGTCGCTGCCCGCTCGCGCAGCAGCCTTGCGGCGCGTACAATCAGGTTCTGCGCATCCGGCACGCCCGCCACCGGCGTCAGAAGCGCAATCTCGCCGCTGTCGTCGGCTTCAATTGTCAGCGTGTCGCCATAGTCAAGAAACTGAAACAGCGTTTGCAGATTATGGTAGCCGTCGGCGCGACGGCCTGTAATGTAGAGAAATAAATTCAGCTTTGCCGGGGCAGGCCAGGTTGTGATCATTTTACCGTCCAGCTGTCCATCTTCAGTTTGATGCACTGGCTGCCTTCACGCAGTTCGAGGTTCGATGGCAGCTGCGGGTTCAGCTTGCCGTCATAACCTTGGTAAGTCACGTGCCACTGCTTACCGTCCTGGCTGTAGTTCAGTTCGCGCAGGTGGTACTGGTCGTCAAGTTGATAATCGGTAGCGTCGCCCGGCAGGCCGATCATCCACTGACGTAAATTATCGAGCGGAATGCTCATGCCGGTTAGCTGAGAGATTATCTTCGCGGCATTGTTACTGACGTAGCGCTTGCCCTTATTATCAATAATTTGTGCGGTCTGGCCCTGCTGGTCCAGCTGCAGCTCGGTGCTGCCGAGTGGATTGGTTAACAGCAGGCGATAGCGATCTGGCGCGGTCTGCTGCCAGTTAAAACGCGCATACACTTTTTGCTGCTCGGAGAGGTAGGCGAAGGCGCCAAGAGTCTGATACTGGGTGATTTTTTCCGCCGACTGCTGATGCTCACGCCACTGCGGCGTATCGGCGCTTTTGCCCGGTCCCTGTGGCTGGGTGGGCGTAACGCAGGCGGTTAACAGCATGCTGGCAAGGGGGATAAGCCGCAGCAGGCGGCGGTTTGGCGATAGCATAATCAGTCAGCTCCTCAGACTTGGTTCGGGCATACTTGCCGCAATCAACCGCTCACGCTAACCAGCTAACCGGGCCGCGTCAATGCTCGAATTGTCTTATTTGACCTGTTGTCGGTATAGCTTGTTACAGGGATAGGTGAACCATCACTTTTATTGATCTCGCTCATCTTGTAGAATGCGCCTCACAAAACCATGATAACTGTGGGATTAACCCAACCTCGCACCATGACGTTACTGGCACTCGGCATCAATCACAAAACGGCACCTGTGGCTCTGCGCGAACGCGTTACGTTCTCGCCGGACACGCTGGATCAGGCGCTTAACAGCCTGCTGGCACAGCCGCTGGTTCAGGGCGGCGTTGTGCTGTCTACCTGTAACCGTACCGAGTTGTATCTGAGCGTTGAACAGCAGGAAAACCTGCAGGAGCAGCTGGTGTCGTGGCTGTGTGATTACCACCATCTGAGCGTGGAAGAAGTGCGTAAAAGCCTCTACTGGCATCAAGGTGACGAAGCGGTCAGCCATCTGATGCGCGTTGCCAGCGGCTTGGATTCGCTGGTGCTCGGTGAACCGCAGATTTTAGGTCAGGTAAAAAAAGCCTTTTCCGACTCCCAGCGCGGCCATTCGATCTCCAGCGAACTGGAGCGCATGTTCCAGAAAACCTTCTCCGTCGCCAAACGCGTGCGCACCGAAACCGAAATTGGTGCCAGTGCGGTATCCGTCGCGTTTGCCGCCTGTACACTGGCGCGTCAGATCTTCGAATCGCTATCGACCGTTACCGTGCTGATGGTCGGAGCGGGCGAGACCATCGAGCTGGCCGCGCGCCATCTGCATCAGCACAAGGTGAAGAAGTTGATCATTGCTAACCGTACCGGCGAACGTGCGCAGGTGCTGGCGGATGAAGTCGGGGCTGAGGTGATAGGCTTGGCGGAAATCGATGCACGCTTGGCAGAAGCTGACATTATTATCAGTTCTACGGCCAGCCCGCTGCCTATTATCGGCAAAGGGATGGTAGAGCGTGCGCTGAAACAGCGCCGCAACCAGCCGATTCTGCTGGTGGATATTGCCGTACCGCGTGACGTGGAGCCGGAAGTGGGCAAGCTGCCGAACGCCTATCTGTACAGCGTGGATGACCTGCAGGCGATTATTGAAAGCAATATGACCCAGCGCCAGGCGGCTGCCGTTCAGGCTGAAACCATCGTGGTGCAGGAAAGTAGCGAGTTTATGTCTTGGCTGCGCGCGCAGAGCGCCGTTGAAACCATCCGCGACTACCGTTCGCAGGCAGAGCAGGTCGGGGAAAAGTTGCAGGCGCGGGCGATTGCCGCGCTGCAGCAGGGTGCCGATCCCGAAGCGGTGATGCGCGACTTGGCCCACAGACTGACCAACCGTCTGATCCACGCTCCAACCAAATCTCTTCAGCAGGCCGCCCGCGATGGCGATGGCGAACGCCTGCAAATTTTACGCGATAGCCTCGGGCTGGAATAGCGTTTAATCCTATATTTTACAAGGTAAAACTACACGAATGAAGCCTTCTGTTATTGCCAAGCTGGAAGCCTTGCATGAGCGCCACGAAGAAATTGAGGCGATGCTGGGCGATGCTGGTGTGATTGCCGATCAGGAGCGTTTCCGCGCTTTATCCCGCGAATACGCACAGCTTACCGACGTCAGTCAGTGCTTCCGTCAGTGGCGGCAAACCCAAGAAAACATTGAAACCGCCGAAATGATGCTGGATGACGCTGAAATGCGTGAGATGGCACAGGAGGAGCTGAAAGAGGCGCGTGCCGCCAGCGAAGGGCTGGAGCAGCAGTTGCAGGTGCTGCTGCTGCCGAAAGATCCGGATGATGAGCGCAACTGTTATCTGGAAATTCGTGCCGGAACCGGCGGTGACGAAGCGGCGATTTTTGCCGGCGATCTGTTCCGCATGTACAGCCGCTACGCCGAATCGCGCCGCTGGCGTGTCGAAGTGATGAACGCCAACGAAGGCGAGCACGGCGGCTATAAAGAGGTAATTGCCAAAGTGATTGGCGAGGGTGCCTATGGCCGCCTGAAGTTTGAATCCGGCGGTCACCGTGTGCAGCGCGTACCGGAAACCGAATCTCAGGGGCGTATCCACACTTCAGCCTGTACCGTGGCGGTGCTGCCGGAAGTGCCGGAAGCGGAACTGCCGGAAATTAATCCGTCCGACTTGAAAATCGATACCTTCCGTTCATCGGGTGCCGGTGGTCAGCACGTTAACACCACTGACTCCGCGATCCGTATTACCCACCTGCCAACCGGCATCGTGGTGGAGTGCCAGGACGAACGTTCCCAGCATAAAAACAAAGCCAAAGCGCTCTGCGTGCTCGGTTCGCGTATTCGAGCCGCCGAAATGGCGCGCCGTCAGGAGCAAAAGTCGTCGACCCGTCGCAACCTGCTCGGCAGCGGCGACCGTTCGGACCGCAACCGCACCTATAACTTCCCGCAGGGCCGCGTCACCGATCACCGCATCAACCTGACCATTTACCGTCTGGATGAAGCGATGGAAGGCAAGCTGGACGCGCTAATTGAGTCGATTGTGCAGGAATACCAGGCCGATCAGCTGGTTGCACTTGCCGGGAACGAGTAGTGCAAATTCGTGTCTGGCTGCGAGCGGCGATAGCCCGTCTCAGCAGCAGCGAAAGGCCGAAGCGCGATGCGGAGATCCTGCTGGCATGGGTGAGCGGCAAATCCCGCGCTTGGCTGATCGCCTTTGACGATGCCGTGCTGGACGACAGCCAGCTGGCCGTACTGGAGAGTCTGCTGGCTCGCCGCGCCGCTGGGGAACCGGTAGCGTACCTCATAGGTGAACGTGAATTTTGGTCGCTGCCGCTCAGCGTGTCGCCCGACACCCTGATCCCGCGCCCGGATAGCGAAGTGCTGGTTGAGCAAGCGCTAAGCTGGCTTCCTGCCGACCCGTGCGCGATTCTTGATCTCGGTACCGGCACCGGTGCGATTGCGATTGCGCTAGCCAGTGAACGCACTGACTGCCAGGTGACCGGCGTTGACCGCATCGCGGCAGCGGTGGCGCTGGCGCAGCACAATGGGGCGAAACTCAATCTGCCTAACGCCCGCTTCCTGCAAAGTGACTGGTTTTCGGCGCTGGCCGCTCAGCGTTTCCAGCTGATTGTCAGTAACCCCCCCTATATCGATGCCGCCGACCACCATCTGTCGCAGGGCGATGTGCGTTTTGAGCCCGCCAGCGCGCTGGTGGCTGACGATCAGGGCTTGGCCGATATCAAAATTATTGCCTCTTGCGCCGGGAATTATCTGGCGGATAACGGCTGGCTGCTGCTGGAACATGGCTGGCAGCAGGGTGAAGCGGTGCGGCAAATCCTGCGCAAAAACAGTTTCTGTCAGGTGGAAACATGTCAGGATTATGGCGGCAACGACCGCGTAACGCTCGGGCAGATAACGCGTAATTAAGGAACTTTTATATGGCCGCATGGTACCTTCCACTTAAAAATTTTCATCTGTTAACCGTCGCCATCACCGCTGAGCTGTTTCTGCTGCGCTTTTACTGGTTGCAGACCGGTTCAGCCATGCTGCAGCGGCGCTGGGTGCGTATTGTGCCGCATCTCAATGACACGCTTTTGCTGCTCTCTGGCGTGCTGCTGGTCACTATTACCCACTTTTACCCGTTTACACCGCAGGGCAACTTGCTGACTGAGAAGCTGTTTGCCGTTATAATCTATATCGCGCTGGGCAATATTGCCTTGGGACGACGTCCGCGCGCGCAAAAAATACTCTGGATAGCGTTCATTGTGGCGTTAATTGCCCTTGTGTGGCCATCGTTCAGTTAGCCACCACTAAAATGCCATTGCTGGGGTTTGTATGACGTACATCGCTGATTTTGATTTTACCGCAGCGCCGCTGAGTGAGGCGGTGATCGCTGCGTCGCTGGCGATATGCAGCAACTTTCCGGCTGAAGACGTCAGAAAGCAGTTGTCGGCACTGGTTGCTGAAGCACGCGCAGGGATCCCCGCCAGAGCTGGCCGCCGACTTACAGGTTGAGCAGCTCATCGCGCTGTTCTGGGGCCGATGGGGTTTTGGTGGCGCAAGCGGCGTTTATCGCCTGTCGGATAATTTGTGGCTGAATAATGTGTTATGTACCCGCTAGGGCACCGCGGTGTCGCTGGGGGTGATTTTTCTGCATATTGCAGGCTCGCTCGATCTGCCGCTGTTCCCGGTGATCTTACCGACGCAGCTGATGCTGCGCGCCGAGTGGATCGATCAGGATATGTGGCTGATCAATCCGTTTGATGGCGAAACCTTAGATGAGCACACCCTGGAAGTGTGGCTGAGGGGCAACATCAGGCTGATTGCCGAACTGTATGATGATGATTTACAGGAAGCCGAACCGCTGGCGGTCCTGCGCAAAATGCTCGACACGCTGAAATCATCCCTAAGATGAGAAGCAGATGGAAATGGCGCTGCACTGCACGTTAGCTAGGTGCTGGTGCAGATGAATCCGGAAGACCCGTATGAGATCCGTGACCGCTGGCTGATTTTCGCCCAGCTGGAGTGTGGACACGTGGCGTTGAACGATTTGACCTACTTTGTTGAGCAGTGCCCGAAAGATCCGGTCAGCGAAATGATTAAGGTGCAGATCCACTCTGTTGAGCAAGAACAGATTACCCTTCACTAAACGCAGTGAACTCTATAAAGGCGAAGATATGAATCAGAAAGTGGTAAGCATTGGCGACATTAACGTCGCAAACGACCTGCCGTTCGTGCTGTTTGGCGGGATGAACGTGCTGGAATCGCGCGACTTGGCGATGCGTATCTGTGAGCATTACGTCACCGTAACCCAGAAGCTGGCTATTCCCTACGTGTTCAAAGCCTCGTTTGATAAAGCCAACCGCTCATCCATCCACTCTTACCGTGGCCCGGGCCTCGAAGAGGGGATGAAAATCTTCCGAAAAATTAAGCAGGAGTTCGGCGTGAAAATCATCACCGACGTGCACGAAGCCAGCCAGGCACAGATCGTGGCCGACATGGTTGACGTGATCCAGCTGCCTGCCTTCCTCGCTCGCCAGACAGATCTGGTGGAAGCAATGGCGAAAACCGGCGCGGTAATCAACGTCAAGAAGCCGCAGTTTGTCAGTCCTAGCCAGATGGGTAACATCGTGTATAAGTTCGCTAAAGGCGGCAACGATAAAGTGATCCTATGCGATCGCGGTGCTAACTTCGGTTATGACAACCTGGTGGTCGACATGCTGGGCTTCAACGTTATGAAGCAAGTATCGAACAACAGCCCGGTGATTTTCGACGTGACTCATGCGCTGCAGTGCCGTGACCCGATGGGCGCGGCTTCCAGCGGTCGTCGCGGTCAGGTTTCTGAACTGGCGCGTGCTGGTATGGCCGTTGGCATTGCCGGCCTGTTTCTCGAAGCGCATCCGGACCCGGCGAATGCCAAGTGCGATGGCTCGTCCGCGCTGCCGCTGGACAAGCTGGAGCAGTTTCTGAAGCAGATGAAAGCTATCGATGACCTAGTAAAAAGCTTCCCTGAACTCGATACCAGCAACTAAACTTCCTTTCTCCTGCGGGCCAGATATTCTGACCCGCTCTTTATCCGGCACTGTTGCAAAGAT
>NZ_MAYS01000066.1 GCF_001756855.1 Candidatus Erwinia dacicola
AGCGCTGGAGATGATGCTGCGGAAAAAGCCGGAGAAGCCGGGGTTTGCGGTGCTGATAAAGGGCTTCTTGGGTACCGACCCGTACCAGTGCATCCTGTGCAAGGGCCGACTGCGTTTTGCCGGCGCTCAGGCAGGAACGCAGGCGATGGCATGACTGTCGGAAAGGTTGCGTGGAATGGAGAAAAAGCGATGGTTGCGGATGCCTGAGCCGGATTAGTGTGCCTGAAAAATGGCTTTCCGGTTAAAAACACGACAAAAACTGCATTTTCATACTTAAACCTACGCACGAGCGCCGCATCAAAGGGATAGTTCGTTCTGACATTCATGGTTGGGCGCTCTCAGAAGAGGCGATTCAATCTCCTAACCATGAACCTTTTATTCTCTTAACTAACTGACTAGATCGATTTTTTGCTTCGACGGGCGCATGGTCAGGGTGGAACCCGCAGAGGCCGCAATGATAGCCAGCAGCGCCAGCCACTGTACAAAGCTCAGGAGCTCACCTAAAAACAGCATGCCCGAAATGGCCGCCATCGCCGGTTCTAGGCTCATTAAAGTCCCGAACGTCCTAGCCGGCAGGCGCGTCAGGGCCACCATTTCCAGCGAATAGGGCAGGACGCTGGAGAGCACGGCTATCGCTAGGCCAATCGGAATTAAAGAGACCGTCCAGATTCCGGGATTGGCATAAATCAGCCCGAGCGGCACAAACACCAGCGAACCAATCAGCGACCCCGCGGCGACGGTGGCAGGCCCGTGCTGGCTGCCCGCCCGCTGCCCGGCAAGGATATACAGCGCCCACAGCGCGCCTGCGGTAAGGGCCAGCAACGCGCCTTCTGAATCAACACTAATGATGTCATGACCGATTGGCAGTAAGAAGTAAAGGCCGAGCACCGCCAGCACCACCCAGATAAAATCCAGCAGGCGGCGCAAGCCAATGAGCGC
The DNA here is from genome assembly GCF_001756855.1 of Candidatus Erwinia dacicola. Classification (GTDB taxonomy): domain Bacteria; phylum Pseudomonadota; class Gammaproteobacteria; order Enterobacterales; family Enterobacteriaceae; genus Erwinia; species Erwinia dacicola. The sequence continues at coordinate 940 of NZ_MAYS01000066.1, forward strand.
CAGCACCAGCGGACCGGTGAACTCCAGCGCCACGGCAATGCCGAGGGGAACGGTGCGGATCGCCAGATAAAAGCTATAATTCATCCCGCCGAGCGCCAGACCGTAAATTACCAGCGGTACCAGCTGACTGCGGCTGAATCGCAGACGCCAAGGCTTGAAGATCAGGCACAGTATAAGGGTGCCTAGCCCGAGTCGCAGCGCAGTGATACCCTGCGCACCCACGGTCAGAAACAGGGTTTTTGCCAGCGCGGCTCCTCCCTGAATAGAAGTCATTGCAATGATAAGTACCAGAACCGGTAACCAGACAGCGTGCTTTGCATGAGTTAAGAACATCCTGTATTCCAGCCTTTATTGATCCGTGACATAAAAATGACGGCCTCAGTGTACTGTAAGGCGGAAAAAAAAACGCTGTGAGCGGGCAAAAAATTGTCAGGAAAGGGTGAAATAGGGTCATTCTGGTAATGAAATGTCCTAATCAATTAGGAATTATCTTAATGAACCTTTTTTTACAATGATAATTTCCCGGCAGGATTTACTTATATTCATAAGTAAAAAGAATGAGATACAATGAATCATTAACTTTCTGTTACACCAAGATTTCTATTAGACAATGAAATCAGGGCAGAGTTTCTTGCTGTCTTTTGTTATATTTCCATCGTTATCAGGAGAAGAAGTACTTTCACATTCGAGGTGGTTTATGAAAAAAATTGCATGTCTTTCAGCACTGGCCTGCGTACTGGCAGTATCTGCTGGTTCAGTAATGGCAAGAAGCACCGTATCTGCTGGTTATGCGCAGAGCGACTATCAGGGCGTTGCTAACAAAGCTAACGGCTTCAACCTGAAGTACCGCTACGAAAACGGCAGCGATGCACTGGGCTACATCGGCTCTTTCACTTATACAGAGAAAGATCGTACTGACGCAGGCGACTACATAAAAGGCCAGTACTACGGCATCACTGGTGGTCCAGCTTACCGTCTGAGCGACTGGGCAAGCATCTACGGCGTTGTAGGTATCGGCTACGGCAAAAACCAGTACAACGAACCAAACCGTGAAAAATCTGATTCAAGTGACGTAGGTTTCTCCTACGGTGCTGGCCTGCAGTTCAACCCAATCCAGGACATCGCTCTGGACGTGGGTTACGAGCAGAGCCGTATCCGCAGCGTTGACGTTGGCACTTGGACTGCTGGCGTAGGTTATAGCTTCTAAGTTGTCATCGCCAGAACCGTTTACTGGTTCAGATCTGAAAAATCCGTCCTAAGGGGCGGATTTGTTATCTATTATTCCGAACGGATCCTGCTGAAGCTGGCTGAACGGCAGGCGCTGAAGCTTGAAGTTGGTCACTTCAATCGGTGGCGCTTTATCAGCGGAGTCAAACCGATAGCCCGGCGCTATTTTCCACGCCTGAATGCCGCTCCACTGGGAGAACAGCAGCAGAAAATCATTGAGCGTGCAGAAGGTATCAGCTGGTGACGGTTGTCATCGTTGGCAGTGATAAACAGCGGCACCTCAAAATTCTGGCTGATACTTATCGTTGTGGGTCAGATAATCATTGCGAGTCTCTTTCTCCTTTAGTGTAGCCCGTAAACGGAAAAATAGATCATCGAGAAGCTCATGCCGCTGCTGTGCAACCTGTTGCCACAGCTACTGCAGAAAAGCGTCGGTCTGCGTAATGCTGTAGAGATAGCAGGAGGTTTCCAGCGGTAGTGGTCGCGCGTGCGTTCGCAGGCTTTCGGATGTTAGTAGACTAGGTGATAAACCAGCAGGCGCGGGCGATCCACCGGGCGGGCAAGCTCCTCAGAAATGAACTTCAGCAGGTCCTAATCGCGCGTGACTTTATCCGCTTTAAAATCCCCATCTTTCAAAAAGTGTACCGTCTTTGCCCGGCGGGCAATGCTGGCAATCGGCGTATCAAACTGACCAATCTGCCCCTAGTTGGAGAGCCACTAGGTATCGAATCCGGAGCGATTAACCAGCGTAATAATATTGTTCTGGTATTGCGGCTTGTGCCGCCCACTACCTGAACCCAGAGTCAACGTCAGGCCGAGTGACTTTTGCGTAGATGAAGCCGCTGCGGTGTAGTGCGTGAAAAACTGCCCCTTGAGCTGGCTGACAAACGGCGTGTTATCCCAGCGGCCACCGAATGCGCCCAGCGCATCGCGGCGGGCACTTTCACCGATCACCACCAGTAGATCTGCTGGCGCGGCTTCACCGAGGTTACGTGCCAGTTATCTTTCAGCGTCGCCAGCTAGTTCATGTGGTCGATCTCTTTATCGACCGATATTTGCTCTCCACGGTGTGTAGTGGCACACTCATACT
>NZ_MAYS01000067.1 GCF_001756855.1 Candidatus Erwinia dacicola
CCAAATAAAATGATTCTGCCTGACCTTTCCGTAGCGCACGCATCACTTCAATTCCTTTACATGCTGCGGACATTTACCTCCCCGCTTCAGCAATGCCAGCGCCCGCCCATACGTCGGGGCTTTATCTGTGTTGATCAACCGTGGAATTTCCAGGCGCTTCGTATTAGCTTCGTATTATTCAGAAGTTTACCCATAAAGCGATAGGCGGCTTTGGTGTGACGACGTGAAGACAGCTAAAAGCGCAGCCGCTTTTCCATCTCAGGTGCAGAACGCTGAACCCATCGATAAATCGTGGGGTGATCGACATTTACCCCTCGCTCAGCCAGCATCTCCTGCAGCTCACGATAACTGATGCCATATTTGCAGTACCAGCGGACGGCCCACAGGATAATATGACGCTCAAAATCTCGACCTTTAAATGGGTTCATGTGCTGCTCCTTCAACTAAACAGTGGCATCAGTTTACCATCGCCAGATCTTTGCAACAGTGCCTGACTCAGTGCGTAAAGTCGTGTGGCTGGCGATACAGGCAGCGTCGCAAAAATGGACGATGCCGCTGAGGGACTGGCGCGTGGCAATGAGTCGCTTTATTATTGAGTTCGGTAGTCGCCTGAACGACCACCTCTAAAAAGGCATTTACACAGAATTATGTACAGGGTCCTGACCCGCAGTTTTTGTCCGCCCGTTAATTGAAGGTATTACGGTTCAAATGGCTGATGCAAGAAATGATCGTGGCCGCACTCTGGGTAGTGGGTCAGGACTTCCGGGGTGTAGATCGCCCGGGTAAATCCCACTATTTCCCGACTCTGATACGCGCCGTGATGGTTGATATCCTGGAATACTTCGCGCCACTCCAGTTGACTTTTGTCGGTAATATCCGCCAGCTCTTTCCAGATGTTTTGGCGGATCACGCGCCTAAACACGCTGTCACCCATCTCCTGCTGATTTTCGGCATAGAGCTGCGGGCAAACTCTTTCAGATCGCGGCGTACGACACGGCTCACGTCATCAATTTCACTGCGCGTTAATTCCCCACGATTATTCATCTGCTGACGCGCACTCTCAACCAGCGCATCAATATCGCGTTCTCCGCGCTCAAGACGCGTTGTCAGTGAAGATATCAGCTCACGATAATTGAGCGACCTCGTTCATAGACTCTCCTTATTGGTTACGAAAGCGTTTCCTCTCATTCTAGCGCCTGCTAAAAATTTACCGTGTTTCAGCGATAAATTTTATCGCCGTGCTTCCAGCTTGCAGAGAAATGCCCACCATCAGGACGCTTACTGTTGTTGCCATAGTTGCTTATCAGCTATGCTACACGGATCTTCACGAACACGAAAAAATTGATACCAAGGACCACTGGCTACTATGCAAGAGCAATTCCGTCCGGAAGAGATAGAATCCCACGTCCAGCAGCACTGGGATGAGAAGCAAACGTTTAAAGTGACCAAAGAGGAAGGTAAAGAGAAGTATTACTGCCTCTCCATGCTGCCCTATCCTTCTGGCCGCCTACACATGGGCCACGTGCGCAACTATACGATTGGTGACGTGATCTCCCGTTACCAGCGCATGCTGGGTAAAAACGTGCTGCAGCCTATCGGCTGGGATGCTTTCGGCCTGCCTGCTGAAGGCGCCGCGGTGAAAAACAAAACCACACCGGCTCCGTGGACGTACTCCAACATCGACTACATGAAAAACCAGCTGAAACTGCTGGGCTTTGGCTATGACTGGAACCGCGAACTGGCGACCTGCCAGCCAGAGTATTACCGCTGGGAACAGTGGTTCTTCACCAAGCTGTATGAAAAAGACCTAGTCTATAAAAAGACCTCGGCGGTGAACTGGTGCCCGCACGATATGACCGTGTTGGCCAACGAGCAGGTTATTGACGGCTTCTGCTGGCGCTGCGACACCAAAGTGGAACGCAAAGAGATCCCACAGTGGTTTGTCAAAATCACCGACTATGCTGACGAACTGCTGAATGACCTCGACAAGCTAGAAAGCTGGCCTGAACAGGTTAAAACCATGCAGCGCAACTGGATTGGCCGCTCCGAAGGGGTAGAAATCGAGTTCAACGTTATCGACAGCGCAGAGAAACTGAGCGTCTACACCACGCGTCCGGACACTTTTATGGGGGTGACCTACCTAGCCGTCGCTGCGGGCCACCCGCTGGCCGTTCAGGCGTCAGTAATCAACCCGGCGCTGGCTGACTTCATCGCCGAGTGCCGTAACACCAAGGTGGCCGAAGCTGAAATGGCAACCATGGAGAAAAAAGGCATGGCCACCGGCCTGTTTGCTGAACATCCATTGACCGATGAGAAAGTGCCGGTGTGGGTAGCAAACTTTGTGCTGATGGAATACGGCACCGGTGCCGTGATGGCCGTACCAGGCCACGACCAGCGCGACTGGGAGTTCGCCACCAAGTATGACCTAGCCATAAAGCCGGTAATCCTTGCCGCTGACGGCACCGCGCCAGACCTGAGCGAAGCCGCGATGACCGAGAAAGGCACGCTGTTTAACTCCGGTGAGTTTGACGGCCTGTCCTATGAAGACGGTTTCAACGCCATTGCCAGCAAACTGGCCGACAAAGGCGTTGGCGAGCGTAAGGTCAACTACCGCCTGCGCGACTGGGGTGTCTCCCGTCAGCGTTACTGGGGCGCGCCAATTCCAATGGTGACGCTGGAAGACGGCACCGTGATGCCAACGCCAGAAGACCAGCTGCCGGTAATCTTGCCGGAAGATGTGGTGATGGATGGCATTACCAGCCCAATTAAAGCCGACCCTGAGTGGGCGAAAACCACCGTCAACGGTCAGCCAGCACTGCGTGAAACCGATACCTTTGATACCTTTATGGAATCTTCTTGGTACTACGCACGCTACACTTGCCCAGACTACGACAAAGGCATGCTGGACCTAGCGGCAGCTAACTACTGGCTGCCGGTCGATCAGTATGTGGGCGGTATTGAGCACGCCATCATGCACCTGCTCTACTTCCGCTTCTTCCACAAGCTGTTGCGTGATGCCGGGCTGGTGAATTCTGACGAGCCAGCTAAACGCTTGCTGTGCCAGGGCATGGTGCTGGCAGATGCCTTCTACTACAGGGGTGCTAACGGCGAGCGTAACTGGGTTTCTCCGGTTGACGTTACCGTTGAGCGCGATGAGAAAGGCCGTATTACTAAAGCGACAGACGAAGCAGGTCACGAGCTGGTTTATGCTGGCATGAGCAAAATGTCGAAGTCGAAAAATAACGGCATCGACCCTCAGGTGATGGTTGGGCGCTACGGTGCCGACACCGTGCGTCTGTTTATGATGTTCGCTTCCCCGGCGGAAATGACGCTGGAGTGGCAGGAGTCTGGTGTGGAAGGGGCCAACCGCTTCCTGAAACGCGTCTGGAAGTTGGCCTTTGAGCACACCGCGAAAGGTGCAACCGTCGCGCTGGACGTGGATGCGTTGGATGACGCTCAGAGATCCCTGCGTCGCGATCTGCACAAAACTATTAACAAAGTGTCCGATGATATCGGCCGCCGTCAGACTTTCAACACCGCGATTGCCGCGATTATGGAGCTGATGAACAAGCTAGCCCGTGCCCCGCAGGAGAGCGAGCAGGATCGTGCGCTGATGCGGGAAGCGCTGCTGGTCGTGGTACGCATGCTCAACCCGTTCACTCCGCACGCCAGCTTCGTGCTGTGGCAGTCGCTGGGTGGCGAGGGCGATATCGACAACGCACCGTGGCCGCAGGCAGACGAAGCGGCGATGGTCGAAGATTCACTGCTGGTTGTAGTACAGGTTAACGGCAAGGTGCGCGGAAAGATTAGCGTCGCGGCTGACGCTAACCAAGAACAGGTTCAGGCTCGCGCTGCGCAGGAGCATCTGGTGGCCAAATATCTTGATGGCGTCACCATTCGTAAAGTGATTTACATACCGGGCAAGCTGCTTAACTTGGTCGTGGGCTGATGTCAGGAGGAATTGTGCGACATCCGATAGTCTCGTTATTACTCGGCATGGTGGTGTTGATCACCGCTGGTTGTGGCTACAATCTGCGCGGCACCACATCGGTGCCGCCGGAGACGAAAACGCTGGTTCTTGACACGTCCGACCCGTATGGCCCGCTGACGCGTGCCGTGCGCGAACAGCTGCGTCTGAACAACGTCACCATCCTCGATAACGCGGCGGAGCGTACCGATGTGCCTTCTCTGCGTCTGCAGGGTAAGAGCCTCGAACGCGATACCGCGTCGATCTTCCAGGACGGTAAAACCGCCGAGTACTCGATGGTGATGACCGTGCGCGCCTCGGTGCTGGTGCCGAATAAGGGCATCTATCCGATAAGCGCCACCGTCTACCGTTCATTCTTCGATAACCCGCTAGCCGCGCTGGCAAAAGACTCCGAGCAGCAGATCATTGTTAATGAGATGCGTACTCAGGCGGTTGAGCAGCTGGTGCGTAAGTTGCTGACGGTGCATGCGGCGGAAAAGAATCCGGCCATCAATACGCTCGACAGCATGCCTTCAGCCGTCGATAACCTGCCGGGTGCTGTCAACAGCGTGTCGGACAGCTCTTACACACGATGATCAGGATTTACCCTGAGCAACTGGGCGCGCAACTCCGTGAGGGGCTGAGTGCCTGTTATCTGTTAAGCGGTAATGAACCGCTGCTGCTGCAGGAAGCGCAGGACAAGATCCGCGCCGCCGCCCAGCAACAGGGATTTACTGAACATTTCAGCGTAGTGCTGGAAGCGGGAACCGACTGGCAGGATATTTTTGCCACCTGCCAGGAACTCAGCTTGTTTGCCAGCCGCCAGACGTTACTGCTTATTCTGCCGGAAAACGGCCCTAATGCCGCCATGAGCGAACAGCTGTTCATGCTCTCAACGCTGCTGCACAGCGATATCCTGCTAGTGCTGCGCGCCAGTAAACTCACCAAAGCTCAGGAAAACAGCGCCTGGTTTAAAGCGCTGAGCGCCCACAGTGTGCTGATTCCCTGCCAGACGCCGGAACAGGCGCAGCTGCCGCGTTGGGTCGCCACCCGTGCTAAAAAACAGCAGCTGACGCTGGATGATGCCGCCAACCAGCTGCTGTGTTACTGCTATGAGGGCAATCTGCTGGCCTTGTCTCAGGCATTGGAACGGCTGTCCCTGCTGTGGCCGGACGGAAAACTGACGCTGCCGCGTGTTGAGCAAGCGGTCAATGATGCCGCGCACTTCACGCCATTCCACTGGGTGGATGCCCTGCTGGCTAGAGAAAGTAAGCGCGCACTGCACATCCTGCGCCAGATGAGTTCAGAAGAGAGTGAACCGGTGATCCTGCTGCGCACCCTGCAACGCGATCTGCTGCTGCTGGTGACACTACAGCGCCAAATGGCCAGCACGCCGCTGCGCACGCTGTTTGAACAGCACCGGGTATGGCAGAACCGCCGCACACTGTTCAGCGATGCGCTGCAGCGCCTGAGCAGCGCGCAGCTGAGTCAGGCCGTGCGCGTTCTGACGCAAATTGAACTGACGCTGAAGCAGGATTACGGTCAGTCGGTTTGGGCGGATCTGGAAACGCTGGCGCTGGTGCTATGCCATCCAGCTTTCCCGCCGAGTTTCTGCGATGGGTGACGCCATAAAACTGCATGCATTGCTCGGCGGCACTTTTGAACCGATCCACTACGGTCACCTGCAGCCGGCTGAAGCGCTGGCTGCAAAGGTCGGGCTGCAAAAAGTCACGCTGATGCCGAACAACGTGCCGCCGCATCGCCCTCAGCCGGAGGCCACGCCTGCACAGCGCGTGGAAATGGTCAGGCTGGCGATTGCCGGTAACCCGCTGTTCGAGCTGGATATGCGTGAAATGCAGCGCAGCACCCCCTCTTACACCCTCGAAACGCTGGAAGAATTGCGCGCCGAGCGCGGTCCGCGCCAGCCGCTGGCCTTTATCATCGGTCAGGATTCCCTGCTAACTATACATAAGTGGCATCGCTGGCAGGAGCTGCTGTCGTTCTGTCATCTGCTGGTCTGTCAGCGTCCGGGCTATCGCAGCGAGATGGAAACGCCGGAGCTGCAACGCTGGCGGGACGAGCATCTGACGCGCGACGCGCTGCTGCTGCAACAAACGCCAGCCGGTAAGGTGTTTCTCGCCGAGACTCCGTTGGTTGATATTTCGGCTACCGAAATCCGCACGCGTCGTCATCAGGACAAGTCAAGTAGCGACCTGTTGCCCCCGGCCGTCAGCGATTACATCGATCGCGAGGGTTTATATCGTAACCCGCTACCGCGTGATATGCTTCGCCGCTAATTTTTCGGGGCATTCGCCCAGCTAAAACATCATGTTACGCTTGTCGACAGCGCTTTACGCGTGAATATGCGATAACCCTTCAGACTTAAATCCCAAGGGGGGAACCTTTCTTTTACAAGGTCAAGTACTCCAAAACTTCGTCATTGATAAATGTGACGATTTAGAAGCTCAGAACATTATTGCTATCGACGTTCAGGGCAAATCAAGCATCACCAGCTATATGGTGATTTGCACTGGCACCTCAACCCGCCAGCTGGTTTCAATCGCTGAACACGTCGTTTAGGAAGCGAAGCTGATCGGTCTAAATACTTTTCGCGTTAACAGCCGTGCGCCAAGTGACTGGGTGGTGGTTGACTTCGGTGATGTGATCCTTCACGTCATGGAAGCAGAGAGCCGTAAGCTGTACGAACTGGAAAAGCTCTGGGGTTAAGCCGTGAAACTGCAACTGGTTGCCGTCGGCACCAAAATGCCGGACTGGGTTCAAACGGGTTTTCTGGGGCACTGTTGCAAAGATCTGGCGATGGTAAACTGATGCCACTGTTTAGTTGAAGGAGCAGCACATGAACCCATTTAAAGGTCGACATTTTGAGCGTCATATTATCCTGTGGGCCGTCTGCTGGTACTGCAAATATGGCATCAGTTATCGTGAGCTGCAGGAGATGCTGGCTGAGCGAGGGGTAAATGTCGATCACACCACGATTTATCGATGGGTTCAGCGTTCTGCACCTGAAATGGAAAAGCGGCGGCGCTGGTACTGGCGTCAACCTTCCGGTTTTGGCTCATGGCATCTCGATGAAACCTACGTGAAGGTCAACGGACGCTGGGCTTATCTGTACCGCGCCGTCGACAGCAGGGGCTGCACCATTGACTTTTACCTGTCTTCACGTCGTCACACCAAAGCCGCCTATCGCTTTATGGGTAAACTTCTGAATAATACGAAGCGCCTGCAAATTCCACGGTTGATCAACACAGATAAAGCCCCGACGTATGGGCGGGCGCTGGCATTGCTGAAGCGGGAAGGTAAATGTCCGCAGCATGTGC
>NZ_MAYS01000068.1 GCF_001756855.1 Candidatus Erwinia dacicola
TCTTCAACAGACGTAGCTCGCTTCAGGTATGGCGGTAGCAAGGTGCTGTTGAAGTGTATGCCGTTGCCACTGCGCTCCCTGACCTTCGGCACTTTGACGCTGACATCACCGATGCCGGTCTGAATACGTCGCTCAGGCAGAAAACCGTTACGCACCACCGCCTAGCGACCGTCATCGAGACGGAGGTCAGCAAACCGGGCAAGCATCACAGCCAGTTCAGCCTCAACCGCACTGGCGATCAACCGCTGTGCACCAGTACGGAGTAAATCGTGGAGTGGAACAGTGGGCTCAACTGGCTCCGGCAACATCTGTAGGGTAAGATTGGACATGGCGTATCACCTCTCTGTTGTTAAAATCCTGTAAGAAATCAATCAGCAGGATACGCCACCTTCCTCGAATCCCCATACACCACAAATGACCATAACTCAGCATTTACAGAGCGGCTGAACGTTTTTGGGCCTGTTTCGCTGCATCAGTATTAGGGTAAAGTTTTACTACCTGCTGATACACCTTTTTAGCTTTTGCCTTGTCGCTTTTTTCCTGCATGATTACCCCCACTTTCAGTAGCGCATCGGCACTCTTCGGAGATTTAGGGTGATTTTTTACCACGGTGGCGAAATAATAGGCCGCATCGTCTTTTTTACCTTTGTTATAATTCAACTGTCCCAGCCAGTAATTGGCATTCGGCTGGAAGGTAGAATCTGGGTACTTCTTCACAAATGCCTGAAAAGCGGCGATCGCCTGATCGTATTTCTTTTTCTCCAGCACCAATGCCACTGCGGCATTGTAGTCGGTGTTGGCATCACCGTTTTGCACAGGCGCAGCGGCAGGAGCCGCCGCGTCGCTACCTGACGCACCGCTATTGCCTGCCTCCGCATCGCTGCCAGCTGCTGCTGCGCTGGCATTAGCGAAACCGCTGCTCAGACTGTCAATCTGCTGGTAAAGGCCTTTCTGACGTTCCACAACTTGGTTCAGCTGATGGCTGTTTTCCTGGATCTGACCACGTAACTGGTCAATATCATTTTGGTTAGCAGAAAGTTGCTGCTGAAGCTGTTGGAGGAGTTGTGCCTGAGCATTAGAGATACGCTCAAGAGTGGTGACTCGGTCTTCAACCGAGCCGGAGCCAACGTTACTGATCGTTGCTTGGGCATTAGCGGCCCAAGGGGCCGCTACGCCAATCAGTAACGACAGACTCAACAGGTGAGTTCTGAAGCTACTAATCATGTAATTCTCTTAGTAAACCAGTACTGCACGACGGTTTTTAGCATAAGCTGCTTCGTCGTGGCCCAGTACTGCAGGTTTTTCTTTACCGTAAGAAACGATAGAGATTTGGTCAGCAGAAACGCCTTTACCCTGCAGGTACATTTTAACAGCAGAAGCACGACGTTCGCCCAAGGCGATGTTGTACTCAGGTGTACCGCGCTCATCTGCATGACCTTCTACAGTCACTTTATAAGACGAGTTGCTACGCAGGAAGTTAGCGTGTGCATCCAGCATCTGAGCGAATTCAGATTGGATGTCATACTTGTCTAGGCCAAAGTAAACGATGTTGTTTTTCTGCAGTTCTTGCATCTGCAGACGCGCCTGCTCGTCAGAAGACATGTTGCCGCTATTCATTCCGCTGTTAGAACCATCACCTATTCCCATGCCGTTGGTCTGGTCATTGTTGTTGTTCTTGTGAGAGCTACATGCAGCCACTGCGATTACTGGCAGCGCCAGCAGTAAGCCTTTCAGTACTTTGTTCAGTTGCATTATTTAATTCCTATTATAGTTTGCCATACATATTTACACATGCATCACAGATACGGCGACCAAGCAGGAAATTTGACCTGTCCATCGGTTGCCGGAAGACGCGCTTTGAAACGCCCATCCGTCGAAACCAACCGCAATACGGAACCCATCCCTTGAGTAGAGCTATAGATTACCATCGTGCCGTTAGGTGCGAAACTTGGCGTCTCATCTAGGAACGTGTCCGTTAATTGTTGAACGGCTCCCGTTACCAGATCTTGTCGGGTGACGTGTTGAGCGCCACCGTTGGTACTGACCATCACCATTGATTTGCCATCAGTGCTAACATCGCCATCTTGGTTCTGCGAACCTTCCCAAGTAAGACGCTGCGGCGTGCCGCCGTTACTACCAATTTTATAAATTTGCGGACGACCGGCTTGGTCGGAGGTATAGGCTAGGCTATTGCTGTCCGGGAACCAGGTCGGTTCAGTGCTGTTGTGACGACCATCAGTCACTTGGGTGATCTGACCAGAACCTAGGTTCATCACACACAGATTCAGACTGCCGGTTTTTGACAGTGCAAACGCCAGTTTAGAGCCATCTGGTGAGAACGCAGGCGCACCGTTATGACGCGGAAATGAGGCTACCTGCTTGATGGCACCGTTAGCCAACGTCTGGATCACCAGCGCAGACTTACCGCTTTCGAAGGTCACGTAGGCGACTTTACTCCCGTCTGGAGACCAAGCAGGGGACATCAGTGGCTGCGGCGAACGGTGTACCACGAACTGGTTGTAGCCGTCGTAGTCGGAAACTCGCAGTTCATATGGGAACTGTCCACCGTTAGTCTGCACCACGTAAGCAATACGCGTACGGAATGCACCTCTAATCCCGGTCAGCTTTTCAAAGCTTTCATCACTGGCGGTGTGTGCGGCATAGCGCAGCCACTGCTTGGTGACTTTGAACTGGTTTTGCGCCAGTACCGCAACCGGGTTACCCGAGGTGTCGACCAGCTGGTAAGAAACGGTATAGCTACCGTCAGCGCCTGGCTGAACCCGGCCCACAACGACAGCATCAATATCCAGTGCGGTCCATGCAGCAGGCTGCACTTCGGCAGCAGAGGTTGGCTGCTGTGGTAAACGTGAACGATCGATTGGGTTAAATTTACCGCTGTTACGTAAGTCGGCAGCAACAATGCCACCAATATCTTCCGGTGCTGCACCCGGGCCATCCCACATAAACGGCACAACGCCGATAGGACGCGCGGTATTCACACCCTGAGTAATTTCAATGCGAACTTCTGCATGCGCAACCGCGACAAACAGCATTAAAACGCTCAGCGCTACACGAAATGCCTGCTTCATTATTTCTCCCTTACCCGGACATAGCACCCGTGGTAAATAGCCTTGTAATCAACAAACCTAAGAATACGGCATGGTGAACGTAGTTCAACATGCCGCTTGTTACCGAATTATTATGGCTTGAAACGCATCGGGGCGTTTTTGAACACTTCATAAACCGCCTGCGTTGGTGGTTTAGGAATACGAGCCTGCTTAGCAGCAGCTATGGCCGCCTGGCAAAGTGCCGGGTCACCACCTTCAGACTGAACACTGATCAACATACCATCCGGAGCTAGCTTAATTCGCAGATTGCAGGTTTTACCGGCGTAAGTACTCGCGTCGTAGAACTTGCTCTGAATTGCGGCAGTGATCTGCCCCAGATAACCATTAATCTCCGCGCCAGATGCCCCTGCTGATTTCTGGTTGCCCGGCCCCGCAGTCCTACCGCCGCCAGCAGCTTTACCGGATTTCGGGGCATTTTTACCTGAAGTCAGGTCGCCTAGCAGGTCATCGACATCACCAGACTCTTTCGCGGCTTCCGCAGCGGCTTTCTTCTTGGCCTCGGCAGCGGCTTTCGCATCCGCATCCGCTTTAGCTTCCGCATCGGCAACGGCTTTTTCTTTAGCGGCTTCGGCTGCGGCCTCAGCTTTTTTCTTCGCATCAGCAGCGGCTTTTTTAGCCTCTTCTGCCGTTTTTTTCTGGGCGTCAGCCGCAGATTTTGCCTGGGCATCCGCCTGGGCTTTGGCATCGACTTTCGCTTTTACCGCGGCGGCTTCTGCCTGTTTCTGCTCGGCTGCCTGTTGTGCGGCCTGCTGTTTGGCTTCTTCCTGCAGTTGCAGACGCTCTTTCTCTATCTGCTTTAGCTGCTTCTGTTCAGCAGCATGCTTTTTCTGCAGTTCTTCCGCCTGCTGCTGGGCCTGTTTCTGGCGCTGTTTCTCGGCACGCTTGCTTTCGCTCTGCTGATTTTGCTGACGATTGTACTGTTCCACGACCGCGTCAGAATCGACCATGACTGCATCAATATCGCTACCGCCACCGCCGCCACTAGCGTCGATGTTATCGTCAAACGAGCTCCATACCAATAGTGCAATCAAAATGATATGCAGAATGACTGATACGGTTATGGCACGTTTTAACTTTTCGTTTTGCTCGGTTGCCTTTGACACTCTCGGTTCCCAAAAACGGTTCGAATGAATTAAATCGGCTGCGTCATTAATCCGACAGACTTAATGCCGGCCTGATGCAGCAAGTTGAGCGCCTTGATGATCTCGTCATAGGGCACTTCTTTGGCTCCGCCAATCAGGAACACGGTTTTTGGGTTAGCCGTAATGCGACGCTGCGCCTCGGCAACCACCTGTTCCGGTGGCAGCTGCTCCATCCGATCATGATCAACCACCAGACTATACTGCCCGACTCCGGAAACTTCGACGATCACCGGAGGGTTATCATCGCTGGAGACAGTCTTAGAATCAGTTGCGTCCGGCAGATCGACTTCCACGCTCTGAGTAATGATCGGCACCGTTGCCATGAAAATCAGCAGCAGCACCAGCAGCACGTCCAGCAGCGGTACGATATTTATCTCAGACTTAACTTCGCAGCGACCACCGCGACTAGGTTTTCTGGCCATGCCAACCTCCGACTTACTTGCTGACGTCGCTTGAGAATGCCTGACGATGCAGAATCGTCGTGAACTCTTCCATGAAGTTGTCGTAGTTCTGCTCCAGCTTGTTAACGCGCTGGCTCAAGTAGTTATAGGCCATAACCGCCGGGATGGCTGCAAACAGACCAATCGCAGTGGCGATCAGGGCTTCAGCGATACCCGGTGCTACCATTTGCAAGGTGGCCTGCTTCACCGCGCCCAACGCGATAAAGGCATGCATGATCCCCCATACCGTACCAAACAGGCCGATATACGGACTGATTGAACCAACGGTGCCAAGGAAAGGAATGTGGTTTTCAAGCGCTTCCAGTTCACGGTTCATGGAAATACGCATAGCACGCGTCGCGCTTTCCACGACCGTTTCCGGCGCGTGATTGCTGGCACGGTGCAGACGGGCAAACTCTTTAAAGCCTGCGTAGAAAATCTGCTCAGAACCGCCCAGCTCATCACGACGGACCTGGCTTTCCTGATAAAGACGAAACAGCTCGATACCAGACCAGAATTTATCTTCGAAGGCATCCGCATCACGCGTGGCAGCATTCAGAATACGGGTACGCTGAATGATAACGGCCCAAGAAAAAATAGAAAAAACGATTAAAATCAACATGATAAGCTTAACCAGAAAGCTTGATTTCAGTAACAAATTAAGAATGTTCATGTCAGTCACTGCTTGAACTCCGCGACAATAGACTTGGGAAGCGCTATCGGCTTCATTAGATGTAGATTAATGCAGGCAATAAGGACTTTTGCTTCATTGAGCACACGGCCTTCTGCATTAACGATGCGTTGTGCGAATGTCATGGTCGTTCTGCTCATGGCAATGACCTCGCTCTGCACGTCAAGCAGATCATCAAGACGGGCAGCTGCAAGGTAATCAACCGTGATACGACGCACCACAAAGCCGACCTGCTTTTCCAGCAAAGCCTGCTGATTGAAATGGTGTTGACGCAACATTTCAGTCCGTGCTCGCTCATAAAAGGCGACATAGCTGGCATGGTAAACCACACCACCGGCATCTGTATCTTCGAAATAGACACGCACCGACCATCGAAACAGCATTGTACTCACTCTACATCCCGGTAATGCTAATTATTGGTACAGGAAAACGCTGCTACTATACGCAAGAGCTAACTACTTGGGAATGGATTGCCAGAGGGTTACGAAAATAATTATCCGGCGGTAACAACTTCACTGATTTCAGTATATTTGTTAAACAATGATTGACAAAAAAGCAGATAAAAAAAGATCTGCGGGGTGGAAATGAAGCGGAATTTAGCGGGGATAAATTATGGGCCAGAGAAACCTGACCCATAGCATTCTTAAAGGAAGAAAAATCCGACCCCGCCTAGTGTAGTGGCACACTGAT
>NZ_MAYS01000069.1 GCF_001756855.1 Candidatus Erwinia dacicola
TGAAGTGATGCGGGCGCTACGGAAAGGTCAGAAAGGTATTCCGGGTTGGGGTTGCAAACATAGTCACGGGCGAATACCGGAGTATCTGCCGCAGGCCGAACCTCAACTACAGGGGGGGATTGCTGAAGGTTTTCTCTAGTCACCCCGGCCCGGTCTTACGGCGGACACTGGGGGTTGCATCATTTTGAACATGGATTTATACTCCACCACAGAACAACAACATTCCGGAGTACATTTGTTCGCCCCGATTCTCTGTGTCTCAGCCGCCAAGTTGAATAACAGAAATCGGGGTTTAGTTTTTCAGGGGTTCCCACCCCGTTCCTGATACCTTCCGGCGTGCCAACCATAAATTCTTAATGCACTTTAGCAATAGTTGCTCAAGCAGTCAATTTCGACATTCCGCAAATCTAACTAAAATTTCAGAAAGCAACTCTGATTGCGTCTTACCGATTGCTTCACAAACCGATAGAAGTATGTCTTTCACTTCAGGCAATACATATGCCTGAATCTCCTTCAGATCTTTACGTTTCAGATTTTCTACATGAGCAGCTTGCCTTTCACTGCGATTAGCGTATTTACGTGGTTTTCCCACTTTCCTGCGAACAGCATCTTTTTCTTCATCCATCATGCTGTGCACCTGCTATCTTTTTGATTATCATGCCAATCTAAACCAAAACGTCACTTTTCACCAGCGTGGAACGTCGTCTGCTTGCGTTTTGGCACCACCATCAGCGGATTATCTGCCGGTACGGGGTTCTGCACGTATACCTTTCCGGCATCGATGAAGTAGCCAGACAGGTTTGAGAAGCCACCTCCCGCGCCGTCATACAGACGGCAACGGTAGAGTTTGCCTTCACGTCGCCTGATACCGGGAAGCGTCTCTTCATACCCCAGGAACGCGGCTACATCTTCCCAGTCGGTATTGTCCTCGTCCTCACTGACGTGCGTTTCAGGAACGCTATGTGTGACTTCTGAGTCAGCCGGGGCTGTCGCTTCTGTTTCCGGCTGAGGCGGTACGGCCAGCGCCGACGCCAGCACAGGAACCGCAGCCACTGGAGGTTTGATCGGAGCGGCAGCAACAGGCGCGGAAGTCACGCCGGGCAGCGTCACTGCCGAAACCAGCGGCGCTGTTGCCACGCCTGCTGCTGGCATGACCGGCACTACCGCGACTGGCCCAATAACTTCTGCAATGGCATCAGAGACGATCGCGTTGATCACACCACATTGCGCCCGATGCCCGCCCACCCAGAGCAGGAGTATATCCAGCGCCGGGGTATGCAGCTTCAGCCAGCGGAAAACACCTTCGGGTAATACCCTGGCGGCAAACATCGCCCCCAGGCAGGTGTCCGCACCCTCTAATCCGGGCGGAACAAACCTGAACCGGTAGGCCGATTCAGGCATTCCGTCAAACGGCGTCCATATTTCCCCGTCCTCCAGTTCTACCCTGAGAGCGCTCAGTGCCGAAAGGTGCGAGAAAAGTGCAGCGTAGAAAACTACCGTATTCCAGGCGGCTGAATCTCTGGCTTGATCTTCGGGCGGTACGCCAGGTGGCAGCATATAGCTCCGGGCCTTCATCAGCGCGTACAGCACTGTTTTTAACGTCGCATCCAAGCCCCCCCCTGATATGCAAATTTTCCTGCGCTGCTCATCGGGAATTGCTGCATCACTTCCGCACAAGCGTGGAGTGGAGCAAGGCACAGTGACTGATAGGTTTCTTTCGGCAATGAGGTATTTTCCCAGATCCGAACCATCATTGTGCGGCGCTCTGTTTTCGAAAGCAGTTGCCTGGCGCTGAGTGGCAAGTGGAAGCCTTCCGGAGCAGAAGGCGCTGCTTCCGGTTCATTTTCCTTGTCCTTCAGGAAACGGGCAATCGTTTTCCACATCGTCTTCGCACGCTCTGGCTGATACAGGTTCCGTCACTCTAAGCGGCGTACATCAAGGGTGCAACGATCAAATGAAGGCAGGTGTCCGCCATTTGATTTATAGGATTTTTGGGGTTCAAACGTAGAGACGAGAGCATGGGCATCCACCATATATCACATCACGCCCGAATATGTGACATATGGTTAAATCGCAGTTGATGGAGTAAAGGGTGCCTGAAAAATGAAACCCGACAATCTGCTGCTCACCGAACGTGCGGGGTTTCGAACCCCGCACGGCGGTTATGCTACTTTCTCGGTTCGTAGGCGAGTCGTGCCTGCATTTCAGTATTCCCCTGTTTGATACTCAACTCGCAGAGCGAGCCGCGTACCATCCAGGTAAAACACAGTACTGCTATACACAGTACCACCACGCCTATCAGCGCGTATTTTGCAGGCATACTTGCCTCCTTACGGGAAAGAGGCTTACAATAGAATTGTCAAGTTTCATTGTCGGCCTCGTGGGTTAAAGGATTAACTCTCGGGGCTTTCAACTATCTGCGTCTTGCATCATGCCCGAAGCAGACAGCTTCAGGCACCCGCGAGCATTCTAACAACATTCACCCGAAAATTCCCGTACTTGTGAAATTCTGCCCGTAATCATATTCATCACAATTGTGTATTTTTTAACCATCTCAGCAGACCACCGCGCAACGCCAAATCGATTACGTTTTAAACAATGTTATCCACCGCCGTTGTGCGTATCTTTTGTGACCAAAATGTTGCAGCTTATCTCTGAAGCTGACTGATTGGGGTTCTGCGCCCATCTCCTCCAAAAGTCCCAACTTTTACATAAAAATCATTATTTATCATGTTGTTAATAGTTTTATTCGTACTCCGTATCATCTTCATCGTTTAGTGGGTCTACTTCTTCCAGAAGTCTGTCCAGACTTGTGATCGCAACTTGATCTTCGAAAGAATAGTTTCCACCAAGGAGAATGTGTCTCCATGCTACTGGGGATAAGTTAGCCAGAACGTCTATTGCTTTTTTATTATTTTCTTTTTCAAATTTATCGACCAGTCCGGATAATATGGCTGAATTATAGTAGATTACACAATTAGCTATTAGTCTCGCGCAGTCATTCCATTGATCTATCTGGTAGTCATCGCTACCTCGGAATTAATTTCCGTTGACTGATGCTATTGCTCTTCTCAGTTGATGATAAGCCTCACCTCTGTTCAGGGCTTGCTGAACAAATTGCCTTAAAGTTTTATTGTCAGCATAGTCAAGAACATATATACATTTTATAACTCGATCATATTCCCGAAGCGCTGCTAATGTCTTGTTACTACGCTTTGCATTAGATAATTTCTTAACCACCGTACTTTGAATGGTGATTTTCCTGCTTAAAAAGCAAATAATATGCTGTATGTTTTCCCATTCTTGGGTGATGAGCTTTATATTAAATTTTTTTTAAGTCTGATAATAAGTTACTCATCTTCGAGTATAACCTCAAATAACTTTGAATTTTGCATAACGTGGTGAAAATTGATAACCAAAATATCCAGTATCGCAAAATTTACATTATTGACACCATGATTATCAGTAGCTAATGACTTTGGCTGTATTTCACTGGTGTTATTATATAACAGGTCAAATGCAAAATGTCCTTCATACTCATTTGGAGAAATGACAACTGTTGCCAATGGCACATGATTTGATACCAATGTCATCGCAGAAATACCTTTTCCTTTTCTGAAGTACTTGGCAGAAAAACGGGCTTTGAATGTATTTATTCGGCATGTATGCTTCTGTCTATCAATACTTCCAAATGGAGACTCTTTATTTATTGTCCAGTATTTATACACCGAAAGGTTTGCAATTGCGTCAGATATTACTGTGTTAGCTATACCTGTTGTATCTGGACGAATAATATTTGTCATTTACATCACGTAGTATACCAATACTTCGGTCTGATGCAGACGCCATTCTATGAATGCCATAGTTTGCTCCATTACCAAATATACAGGCAAGAAGATCATTATAGTCAGCTTCGAGATTATTCTTTCTGGATGATACGGCATTGAACACAGACAAAAATCCGTCTCATTGTTTACATACTTCATTATGTCAACTATCCCGATGTTTTTTATTTGATTGTAAATCAGATTGTCAATACTGGTCTTCCATTTTTTACTGGCGAGGCTCCACTGTAATCTGTTTGAATGTCGCTGTTTTTTACGAACTCATTAGCATCTGAATTTATACCAATAGTTATACAATCCAACTTATCGTTAAATATATTTTCCAAATCGTACAATGTCTGCGTTATTGGTGTAATAAGTCGTTCTAGCCCTGTCTTCTCTATCAAAATCGATTTATTCTCATCCCAGTAACCACGCTCTATAAGAGCATCTTCCAGTCGTTTGTTTTGCTCACTCTCTGAAGCATAAAAGACGCCATTTTCCAGATGGTTGGATATCCTGCTGTACATATGAAACTCGAATCTTTGAGTGTTAACTTCGCCTTCTTTTACAATATGGTTTTTCTCGGATGGGCGAATTACCCTCTGATCTTTAGCTTCTAGCTTTTCTTTTTCTTTGAGACCATCCCTGGTAGCAGAAATCTGCTATTCAATAACTGACTTCTCGTTGTCATATACGATATCTATGACCATAAAAAATTTTCTAATTGAATTGGCGATCTTAAGGTGATTACTGGCAATATACTGCCATTGATACTCAATTACATCGATTTCATTTTTATCAAAAAACTCACTTACAAGATGCATATCATCCTTTGATATAAGCAAAAATACCTTTTGTCGAATCTCACCAAAGGGTATATTGTCATCAATACTTCCATCAATGAAGAAGTTAAACACCGTGCTTGCAAACTTAAGCTTTTTATTTATTAGATCTATCTCCTCAGTCGCCCGAGCTTTCGCGGATAAAACCGAAGCATCTTTGTGTTTTTTTTACTAGGTATCGAAAAGCTGTAATTATCTTGTCATTTATCTCCCGATATCTGAAGTATAAATAACAGCATAAACAAAGTATCCCTTGCCATTTAGGGTGCCGCTTAAGCCTGAATGTTGTGCTGTGTTTTACTATTGGAGCATAGTACTCCATGTTTCCCTGGGATATGCCTAATGAATTGATGGTGTCTTTTATTTCATAATAAACACTGTTTATCACATTGTGCGAGCTTAATTCGCTTTCTATTTCTGATGTTGAGAAATCTCTCGCACCGCCATTATATCCTCTAATAGCATATAAGCTTCCTTCATTATGATGAATAGAAGTAATTTGTTGTGCTGTTGCTGGACTCATTCTTTTTGACAAAATATTAACTGTCCTTTTCCTTTTCCTTTCAAAGTTTAAAGCCTCTGAAACCAGTTTCTGGACGGTACTGTAGCCAGGAAGTGCTATACGTCTTTGCCCTAAAAAAGCAAGTAATTCATCAAAAATATATTTTGGCTCCATACATATGGTAGCAACATCATTCAGACGTTCGCTTAGCTCACTTTTAATGGATGGTGTGAGTTGTTCAAATCCAAGAGTAGAGAGCATTCGTTTGATTAGCCGAGATCTAGTACTTTTTGGAATGTTTATATTTAAGTTAGCATTTCCGTTTTTGTAATAATTCTGGATGATATATTTTATATCACCCTTTACATTTTTATGTAAACTCAGGAATCACAGGTTTATATCTGAAATAACCTATAATCAATATTAGATACACTCTGCTTTCTATGTTTATCATTTTATCAATTTCTTTTTTTAGACCACTATCCAATGAGAAATATTCTATTCTTTCAACAGGGTTGAAAGAAGGAACTTGATATAATTCATTTATTTCATTTTTTGTTAATATACTAATTCTTTTCTTATGTTTCTGCATGCATTCACCTGAATGTTAAATTTTTGCTAAATTCCAATAAGTATCAAATATTAAGATATCTGACACCCCTCTAAAACAGCATAAAAGCAGGTTTCAAAAATCGTA
>NZ_MAYS01000070.1 GCF_001756855.1 Candidatus Erwinia dacicola
CGGCGGTCTGACGCCCAACGAATCTGAGCGGCTGTACTACTTACAGTCTAATGCTGTGGCCAGTATTAGTTGACCACTACAGTTGAGCATAAACTCGGTGAGCTCACGTAAAAAATCCTCACCGCCAAGTTGCGCCAGAGTGTTGCTGAATGTCATGCTGTGGTCAACCATCAGTTTGTTCCTTTTAAGATAATTGTCTGATTAACCATTACCTGACCGGATAAGCCAATGGCGCTTACCATCCTGCCAAAATGTGCTAATTGCGGCGATCCTGCTGGCCTGGCACCATAAGATGATTCGCAATTGGTTCCGATAAGCGAACCGCGAATATTGTGTCCCATCCCACAGTTGCTACACTCAACCGCGCCTTTTCTCAGCGGCGGGGTTGATCATCTTCGCTGATACGACCAGCATTTAGCTGCTAATTGCGTTGATATCGTTATAATGCCCGACTTTGAAGGGTTGCTAGAACCAAATTTTATCTGAAAAGGTGACAAATCGGCTTTGGCGATGTATTTTGTGCGATGCCTCAGTTATCGCAGGAGATAGCAGCAAGATGACGGATAAGTTTCATATACTGCTCTTAAACGGCCCCAACCTTAATTTGCTGGGAAGCCGTGAGCCTGAGAAGTATGGTCATACAACGCTAGCCTATATTGTCAGCGATCTGACTGCACAGGCAGGCAAACTCAACGTGACTCTGAGCCATCTCCAGTCCAATGCGGAACATGCGTTAATTGATCGTATTCATGAAGCGAAAGGCAATGTCGATTATATCGTCATTAACCCGGCGGCATTCACTCATACCAGCGTGGCACTGCGTGATGCGCTGCTGGCGGTGAGTATTCCGTTTATCGAAGTTCACCTGTCCAATGTGTATGCTCGTGAGCCCTTTCGCCATCATTCGTATCTTTCTGATATTTGTGCCGGCGTGATCTGTGGACTTGGCGTCGACGGTTATTCTTGGGCTTTACAGACGGCAGTTAAACGCCTGTCACCATCTAATTAAACAGAGTACAGAACCACACTCATGGATATTCGTAAGATTAAAAAACTGATCGAACTGGTTGAAGAATCAGGCATAGCTGAACTGGAAATCTCTGAAGGTGAAGAGTCAGTTCGCATCAGCCGTTCACCAGCAAACGTCGGTTATCCGATGATGCAGCAGCCAGCTCTGGCTACCGCCGTGGCTACAGCGACCTCTCTAGCAATGGAAGCGCCAGCAAGCGTTGAGATCAGTGGTCATATCGTGCGTTCCCCAATGGTCGGTACTTTCTACCGCACCCCAAGTCCTGACGCGAAAGCGTTTGTGGAAATCGGTCAGAAAGTTAACGCCGGTGACACCCTGTGCATCGTTGAAGCGATGAAAATGATGAACCAGATCGAAGCCGATAAATCCGGCATTGTGAAAGCGGTTCTGGTCGAAAGCGGTCAGCCTGTTGAGTTTGACGAGCCACTGGTAGTCATCGAATAACGAGGCGAACCATGCTGGATAAAATTGTAATTTCTAACCGTGGTGAAATCGCGCTGCGTATTCTGCGTGCCTGTAAGGAGCTGGGCATCAAGACCGTTGCTGTCCACTCCACGGCCGATCGCGACCTGAAGCACGTGCTGCTGGCGGATGAAACCGTCTGTATCGGCCCGGCTCCATCGGTTAAAAGCTATTTGAATATCCCGGCGCTGATCTCCGCGGCGGAAATTACCGGTGCCGTGGCTATCCACCCCGGCTACGGCTTCCTGTCTGAGAATGCCGACTTTGCTGAGCAGGTTGAGCGCTCTGGTTTTATCTTCATCGGCCCGAAAGCTGACACGATCCGCCTGATGGGCGACAAAGTGTCGGCGATCACCGCGATGAAAAAATCCGGTGTACCGACCGTACCTGGCTCTGACGGTCCGCTAACCGAAGATATGGATAAAAACCGTGCCTTCGCGAAACGTATCGGCTACCCGGTCATCATCAAAGCCTCCGGCGGCGGCGGCGGTCGTGGTATGCGCGTCGTGTGCAGCGACAAAGATCTGGAACAATCCATCAACATGACGAAAGCGGAAGCCAAAGCGGCTTTCAACAACGACATGGTGTACATGGAGAAGTACCTAGAAAACCCTCGCCACGCCGAAATTCAGGTATTGGCAGATGGTCAGGGCAACGCGATCTATCTGGCAGAACGTGACTGCTCCATGCAACGCCGTCACCAGAAAGTCGTGGAAGAGGCGCCAGCACTAGGAATCACCGAAGAGATGCGTCGCTATATCGGCGAGCGTTGCTCGAAAGCCTGCGTGGAGATCGGCTATCGCGGTGCAGGTACCTTCGAGTTTCTGTATGAAAACGGCGAGTTCTACTTCATTGAGATGAACACCCGTATTCAGGTTGAGCATCCGGTTACCGAGATGATCACCGGCGTTGACCTGATCAAAGAGCAGCTGCGCATTGCTGCCGGTCAGCCGCTGTCGATCAAACAAGAAGAGGTGATCATCCGTGGTCATGCGGTGGAATGCCGTATTAACGCTGAAGATCCTAACACCTTCCTGCCAAGCCCTGGCAAGATCACCCGCTTCCATGCACCGGGTGGCTTTGGCGTGCGCTGGGAATCTCATATCTACGCCGGCTATACCGTGCCGCCGTACTATGATTCCATGATCGGCAAACTGATCACTTTCGGTGAGAACCGCGATGTGGCGATTTCACGCATGAAAAATGCGCTGGCTGAGCTGATCATCGACGGGATCAAAACCAATATCGAACTGCAGATGAAAATCATGTCAGACGAGAACTTCCAGCACGGTGGGACGAACATCCACTACCTAGAGAAAAAACTCGGCCTGCAAGATTAAGTAATCAAGAGCGGGGCATGCCTGCCCCCTACGGAATCAGGTATCGTAGGGGGCGGGCATGCCCGAACGCATACATCGCCAGAGATTCGATGTGTAAAGGGGGCGATTATTCGGCCCCTTCTTATTGGGAAAGAAACGCATGGAAAAACGTTTTGTACAGGCCCACCGTGAAGCTCGCTGGTCTTTCTGGCTGGCGGTGGCTTACCTTGCCTGCTGGGCGCTGTCAGCTTGGCTGCCGGGCAACGCGCAGGGGATAACCGGTCTGCCGCACTGGTTCGAAATGGCCTGTCTACTGATACCCGGCCTGTTTATCTTTCTCTGCTGGCTGATGGTACGCGTCGTCTTCCGCGACATTCCTCTGGAGGACGATAAGCATGAAGTTTGAAATTATTCTGCCTCTGATTGGCTATCTGCTGCTGGTCGCCACTTTATCAGTTTTTGCCATGCGCCAGCGCCGCGCCGGCAGCTTCCTGAGCGAGTATTTCCTTGGCAGCCGCTCAATGGGCGGCTTTGTACTAGCAATGACGCTGACAACCACCTATATCAGTGCCAGTTCATTTATCGGCGGTCCGGGAGCAGCCTATAAATACGGGCTGGGCTGGGTGCTGCTGTCGATGGTGCAGGTACCTGCCGTCTGGCTATCGCTCGGCGTGTTGGGCAAGAAATTTGCGATTCTGGCGCGCCGCTACAATGCAGTAACCTTCAACGATATGCTGTATGCGCGCTATCGCAGCCCGCTGCTGGTGTGGCTGGCAAGCCTGAGCCTGCTGGTCGCCTTTATTGGCGCGATGACCGTGCAGTTCATCGGCGGGGCACGCCTGCTGGAAACCGTGGTCGGGATCCCCTACGACAAGGGCCTGCTGATTTTTGGCAGTACCATTGCGCTCTATACCGCCCTTGGCGGCTTCCGCGCCAGCTTGCTGAATGATGCGATGCAGGGCGTGGTGATGCTGATTGGCACTTTCCTGTTACTGTTTGCGGTGATCCATGCCGCAGGCGGGATGCACAGCGCCGTCAGCACGCTGCAGAAAATTGATCCGCAGCTGGTCTCTTCATCTGGCGTCGGCGGCATTTTGACGCCCACCTTCCTTGCCTCGTTTTCGATGCTGGTCTGCTTTGGGGTGATTGGCCTGCCGCATACGGCGGTGCGATGCATCTCTTATAAAGACAGCAAGGCTATGCATCTGGCGATCCTGCTCGGCACCGTGGTGGTCGCCGTGGTGATGCTGGGTATGCACCTAGCGGGCGCACTGGGACGCGCGGTGCTGCCTGATCTAGCGATCCCCGATCAGGTGATCCCGACGCTGATGATCCAGGTGTTGCCGCCGCTGGCTGCCGGCGTTTTCCTTGCGGCACCAATGGCGGCGATCATGTCCACCATCAA
The DNA here is from genome assembly GCF_001756855.1 of Candidatus Erwinia dacicola. Classification (GTDB taxonomy): domain Bacteria; phylum Pseudomonadota; class Gammaproteobacteria; order Enterobacterales; family Enterobacteriaceae; genus Erwinia; species Erwinia dacicola. The sequence continues at coordinate 4,217 of NZ_MAYS01000070.1, forward strand.
TGCCCAGCTGCTACAATCATCGGCGACGATCGTCAAAGATCTGTTTTTACGCGTGCGCCCGCAGCACCTAGATAACGAACCGCTGCTGAAACGTCTCTCTTCCGCGATCACGCTGGTGCTGGGCATGCTGCTGCTGCTAGCGGCATGGAACCCGCCGGATATGATCATCTGGATTAATTTGCTGGCCTTTGGCGGCTTGGAGGTGGTGTTCCTCTGGCCCCTGGTGCTGGGCCTCTACTGGAAGCGCGCTAACGCTGCTGGCGCACTGAGCAGTATGATCGCCGGTGCCGGCTGCTATACCCTGCTTGCCAGCCTGAATCTGCAACCGTGGGGCTTCCACCCTATCGTGCCAGCGCTGCTGCTTAGCCTGCTGGCGTTTGTTATTGGCAACCGTATTGTCTGAATAAAGAGAATCGCTATGCCTTGGATACAAATGAAAATTAACAGCACCGGTGCCCAAGCTGAAGAGTTGAGCGACGTGCTGATCGAGAACGGGGCCGTTTCGGTCACCTTCCAGGATACGCATGATAATCCGGTGTTTGAACCGCTGCCGGGCAAAACGCGCCTGTGGGGCGATACCGATGTGATTGGCCTGTTTGATGCCGAAACGGAGATGGAAGATGTCATCGCCGGGCTGGAGCAGTGCCCGCTGTTAGGCGCAGCTTTCCCACATAAGATTGAGCAGATCGAGGATAAAGACTGGGAACGTAAGTGGATGGATAACTTCCACCCGATGCGTTTCGGCGAGCGCCTGTGGATCTGCCCGAGCTGGCGCGATGTGCCGGACCCGCAGGCGGTGAACGTGATGCTCGACCCGGGCCTAGCATTTGGCACTGGCACCCATCCAACCACCGCGCTGTGCCTTGCTTGGCTTGACGGCCTCGACTTGGTGGGCAAAACGGTGATCGATTTCGGCTGTGGCTCCGGCATTCTAGCGATTGCCGCGCTGAAGCTGGGTGCCGCCGCCGCTATCGGCATTGATATCGATCCGCAGGCGATTCAGGCCAGCCGTGATAACGCCGAGCGTAACGGCGTATCAGGACGTCTGTCACTCTATTTGCCACACCAGCAGCCGGAGAACCTCAGTGCCGATGTGGTGGTGGTAAACATCCTTGCCAGCCCGCTGCGCGAGCTGGCACCGCTGATTAGCGTACTGCCGATCGGAGGGGGTCATCTTGGTCTTTCCGGCGTGCTGGCCAGTCAGGCCGAAAGCGTGTGCGAAGCTTATGCTGATACCTTTGTTTTCGACCCGGTAGCCGAGAAAGAAGAGTGGTGTCGCATTACCGGGATCCGTCAATAAAACAACCACCTAGCGCAGATTATGAGCTGCGCCAGCGCGTTACATACGTCAGATGTCCCGAATAACAGGCAAACTGACGTGAATTATGTTGTTATCTAGGTCACAAAAAAAGAAAAATCTTTATACACAATCTCGTCAATTTTTTTAATTCATTGTTTTATAAATTGATTAAAAAAATAAGCCGTGTAGGTAAGGCTTACCTGCCCCGGACAACAGCGAATTGTTCAAAGTTTGGTCTTTCATCTTCCTGAAAAAATGCGTAATATACGCCGCTTTGCGGATACACTATGGTCTATGGTCACTTTTTTTAATGCACATAGGAAATCACCGGCTTCGTAATCGTTTGATTGCAGCCCCGATGGCCGGGATAACAGACAGGCCATTCAGGACCCTTTGCTATTCAATGGGCGCTGGGATGACTGTTTCCGAGATGATGTCGTCTAATCCTGAAGTCTGGAACAGCGATAAGTCACGGTTGCGTATGGTTCACAGTGACGAACTTGGTATTCGTACCGTGCAAATTGCCGGTTGTGACCCGGAAGAGATGGCGGCAGCCGCGCGTATCAATGCAGCATCGGGTGCACAGGTCATCGACATCAACATGGGGTGTCCGGCCAAAAAAGTGAATCGTAAGATGGCAGGTTCGGCACTGCTGCTGCATCCTGAGCTGGTGAAGTCTATCCTCTCAGCGGTGGATAATGCCGTCGACGTACCGGTAACCTTAAAGATTCGCACTGGCTGGGATAGAGACAACCGCAACTGCGTAGAGATTGCCCAATTGGCTGAGCGTTGTGGTATTCAGGCCCTGACAATTCACGGACGCACACGCGCGTGTTTGTTCAACGGCGAAGCTGAGTACGACAGCATTCGGGCAGTTAAGCAGAACGTATCCATTCCGGTTATCGCGAATGGAGACATTACTGACCCGCATAAAGCCAGAGCCGTACTTGACTATACGGGGGCTGATGCCCTGATGATAGGACGGGCGGCTCAGGGAAGACCGTGGATCTTCCGGGAAATCCAGCACTATCTGGACACTGGGGAGCTGCTGGCACCGATGCCACTGGCTGAAATGAAGCGCTTGCTCATCGGGCACTTACGGGAACTGCACGACTTTTATGGTCATCGCAAGGGATGCCGTATTGCCCGGAAGCACGTCTCTTGGTATCTGCAGGAGCACGCCCCAAACGACCAGTTTTGGCGCACATTCAACGCCATAGAGGATGCCAGCGAACAGCTGGAGGCGTTGGAGGCATACTTCGAAAATCTTGCGTAATTAGAAATAAAGAGCTGACAGAACTATGTTCGAACAACGCGTAAATTCTGACGTACTGACCGTATCTACCGTAAATTCACAGGATCAGGTGACCCAAAAGCCACTTCGTGATTCGGTCAAACAGGCACTGAAGAACTATTTTGCTCAACTGAATGGTCAAGATATAAGTGATCTGTATGAGCTAGTATTGGCTGAAGTAGAGCAGCCTCTGTTGGACATGGTGATGCAATATACCCGTGGCAACCAGACCCGTGCAGCCCTTATGATGGGCATCAACCGCGGTACACTGCGTAAGAAACTGAAAAAATACGGCATGAACTAATAGTCTCTGGCTATCATGTTGTTTCTAAAAGCGTTTTACCTAATGGTATTACGCTTCTTATTTTTGTTTATACAAATGTTTATACATCGCGAAGTGAACAATTAAAAAAGCACCAGAACAGAGGTACCATTTAACAGAGGTTCAAGCTGATATCATTCGACAAGCAAATGCAGTTCTTTCTGCATATTCTCTGAGAAGTAGCTAGGATGTTTCACAATGACACGGCCACCTGAAGCTACCTTATCAGCCCACTCTGCCATTTTTTTTGTGAATCCTGAATCCCAATCATTCTGAGCACTATGACTCCGAATATCATTAGCATTAGATTATCAATTTGTCAGCATCCTGATATCTTAACAGCGTTTACATGGCACTGGCTTGCGCCATGTAAACGTTGAAGAAGAAGATCGTGCCCTGTCTTCGCTGTGCCGCTGGCTGGCTATGGCTTTCGATACCGTAGTACGGATTCTGTGCCAGTCGCAACCGTCCAGCTCGTACCCGTCCTGTTTCTGTTTCATCGCTGCGGTCAGCTGTTCAGCAGTGTCGTTATGCTTCATGGGATACTTCAAATACCTAGGAAGGTGGCAAGGCGTTGTTTGTGCGCCTCGGACATGTCAAAGCTGAAATCTTCATTCTCGTTCTGCTAGGTGCCGAACGCCATCAGCCCTGCGATAGCAGGGTTGATGGCGTTTGAGGATTTTTTCTTGTTGGGTTTGATGTTGGCGTTAGCGTCACTTTCCATTACGACATTACCAATCGCCTAGGCCAGCACCGGGTCAGGTATCACTATCGACAGACAGCATTACAGGTAATGGTGAAGATTCGACTGTTGCCAGAAGGCGACGTGATATGCGGCCTTCATCCTGCCAGAGCCGTAGCCATTTAAAGATAACGTTATCGGTCGAGTCCGTCAAGGTGGTGTAAATTCAGATCCAGCCTTCCGGTCCGGTAATATGTCTGTTAAGCGCTGAGTGGCAGCGCCTCGATCACATCGTTTTCAGCGGTCTGCTCTATCTCCGCCATGCTGTGCTGCGGCAGGTAGCGGTTCTGCAACAGCCATTCTTCGTTCTGCTCCGTCAGCACCGCACCCAGAAGCCGGGTTATGCTCTCTTCGTTGGGAAAAATACCCACCACGTCGGAACGCCGCTTCACCTCTTTATTCAGGCGCTCCAGCGTGTTCGTGGAGTGGATTTTCACCCGGTGCGCTCCCGGGAACCCGAAGTACGCCAGCCCCTCCGCCTCCGCTTCGTCCATCATCTCTGTGACTGCCGGGAAGTTCTTTTCCAGCTGGGCCGCGACCTCGCGCCAG
>NZ_MAYS01000071.1 GCF_001756855.1 Candidatus Erwinia dacicola
CGGGTGAAAATCCACTCGACTTCCGCAGGGTTTCAGCACCTCATAGTGTTTAAAGACACTTGGTCAGTTTAGGCAGACCGGCAATTTTGGTCGCCTGTTTTGCCGGACCTTTCGGGAACAGGCAGAAGAGGTAACCGCTGTTGCCTTTCTCCTCGCCGTACTTCTGCGCCATCGCTTTGACCAGCATGCGCACCGCCGGGGAGGTATTAAACTCCAGATAAAATGCCCGCACGATGCGCACCACTTCCCAGTGGGCCTCGCTCAGTTCGATGGACTCTTCTGCCGCCAGCGCCAGCGCCAGCGCCTCATTCCAGTCTGCAACTGATTTCAGATAGCCCTGCGAATCGCGCTCAATCTCTTTACCGTCAAACTGCACTCTTTCTTGCCCCGCCATGCTTAACCAGCGCCCAGTTTAGCAAACTTTTAGCGGCAAAAAAAGCCCCGCGCTGCGGGGCTTGATGCCAACCGATCATGGCGGTCATGGCTTAGTTATTACGCGACATGCCGAGAAGGCTCAGCAGGCTGACAAAGATATTATACAGAGACACGTACAGGCTAACGGTGGCGCGGATATAGTTGGTTTCGCCGCCGTGAATGATGTTGCTGGTTTCCCACAGAATTGCGCCGGCAGAGAACAGGATAAACAGCACGCTGATCGCCAAGTGCAGGGCAGGGATGTTGAGGAAGATATTAGCGACAACGGCCACCAGCAGCACCACAAAGCCGGCCATCATCATGCCGGAGAGGAATGACATATCCTTACGCGTGGTCAGCAGATAGGCGGAACAGCAGAAGAACACCAGCGCGGTGCCGCCCAGCGCCAAGCCGATCACATCGCCCATGCCGGCAGACAGGAAGCTGTTCAGAATCGGGCCAAGGCTATAACCGAGGAAGCCAGTGAAGGCAAACGCCGCCAGAATACCGGCCGGGCAGTTAGCCAGACGGTAGGTCAGGAACATCAGGCCATAAAAACCGATCAGCATCAGGATAAGTCCCGGTGCCGGTAAGGCATATACGGTGCTCAGCGTGGCGGTAAGCGCGGAAAATGCCAGCGTCAGGCCGAGCAGGAAATAGGTATTGCGCAGAACTTTATGCGTGCTCAGCAGCGAGCTTTCACCTGTGTTTGATACTATGCGATCCATAAAACACCTCTTCTGGGTCACTAAAAAATAGCTAACATAGCAATAATAAAGGAGCACAGCGCAGCGGAGAAAGGCCTTTTACCCTTCTTTACGCGCTACGAGCTAACACGCTGATTCTATGAGCAGCCTAGCGATAATCTCAACAAATAGCGGTCGATTGATGTTTTTTCACGCGTATTGAAACAAAAGCCACTTTACAAACTCTACGGGGAGGTTTATAGTGCGTCCCGTTGTGGAAGCGTGGCCGAGTGGCTGAAGGCACCGGTCTTGAAAACCGGCAACGGGAAACTGTTCTAGAGTTCGAATCTCTACGCTTCCACCATGAGATTCAGAACCCCGGTCTAAACAGACCGGGGTTTTTTATTTTAGCGCATTCCCGCTAGGCCGTGCTCCACTGTGGCCAGATAAATAGAGAAGTAATCCTGCACCATCTCAATAAATGCCGTTGATAGCGTCAGGCCATTTGCCCCATCCTCGATCTTCAGCATGCCAATATCTTCAGCCGCCTGCAGGCAGCGGCGAATATGGGAGCGGGAAACCCCGCAGCAGAATGCTGATTTCAGAATATTGAACTTTATGGTCAGGCTCTGCTGCTTAATGGTTTCCAGATAGAGGTTGAACATAATCATGTGACCGCCGTCTCGGCTGAGAAACTCAGCGCTGCCCGGCACTATATCGTGGATAAACATACGATTAAGCGTGATCTCCGCGTAGGTGCGGAAAAATTCAGGCACAAAATTCTTGTGCTGCTGATAAAATTCAATGTCAAGAGAGTCGGTCAGCATCGTGCAAGGGATAATCATGGTGTTGATCATACGCTGCGTTTCTGCCAGCGCTTTCGGCGTCGGCTTATAATTCAGTTTGCGCTTATCTTCACTGTCGCGATAAACCTCCAGTCTTCCACCAACCCGCAGAAAAAGCAGGAATGAATCCAGCGAGTTACTGCTGAAAAGATCGTTACTGATACAAAAGCGTTTTACATCTTTAAAGGTACTGCTTTTACGGATGTAGTAGATGCCGAGAATCGCCGATCCGACAATAAATCGATTAGCTTTGAATAGCGTTTTGAAGTAAAGCGGATTAGTTAAATACAGCTTAAGTAAAAGCTCATAATGACATTGAATCGCATCATTTAGTTCCACCCGTCCTTTGTATTTTTCAGCTTTACATTTTAGCTTTTTCTCTAATTCTGGCTTTTTTTTGCTTATAAAAGGCATATGTCACTTTCTTAGTTATATTATCTTCCGTGGTGTAAGAATTATCTTATTTTGCTATATGACGGCTGTCAACCGAAGCGGTTTTTTAGTTATTTAAACGGCTTTGTTGAATAAAAGGAGATTATGCTGCGACCTCCTAAATCTTCGTCCAAAACCGTTATATGAAAACAGCATGATTAGCTATTATTCAACAAAGCCTATTTTAACATAACTAAGTGTTAATGATTACTATAACCATCTGTTTTTATTGTTTTTAGTTTCATTAAAATCTTTCCTGTTATGGGTT
>NZ_MAYS01000072.1 GCF_001756855.1 Candidatus Erwinia dacicola
TCTGCCGCTGATATCGCCAACGGCGCTGATTTGCTCAGGGCTCCACAACCAGTTGAGCGCTACCTCAACAAAGAAGACCGTATCCTCATGCATCCTGCGTTTGCCGGCAGCCTTGCGGCGGCTGGTGCTGAGCTTCTGCGCTACCGCAGGCTGGTAGCCATCTACAGAGCAATTACGGCGCAGTTCCCGCGAGACTGTTGACTTACAGACGCCTAGCCGGCGACCAATCTCGGCCTGACTAACTTTGTCTTCACACAACAGAGCTATCTGGTATCGTAATCCTTCGGTTAACTGCTGATATTTCATAGTTACTCGCTCATCTTTAGTCGGAAGAGCAGGATAGCTTATCGGTAGCTAACCGTCCCTCCATCTACATGACCGAGCGTTGCACTTATTATCTGAATTCGCGAGTTAGCCCTTCGTATTATTGGGGTCAGTTTGGATATCGAAAATTATTGTACGTTAAGGTTATTTTTTGACCTTTCTACTTTAGCTGGCCTCAGCCGACGAAACTTACCGGAAACCGGTATCCGGTTGCTTTTCCAGATATAATCGCCTATCAGATTGATATGCTCCCAGCCTAATGGCGACAAATGCGATAGCAGTTGATCGTTGATCTTCACCCCTTTACGCTTCAGGGCATCGACCGCTCTTTCCATATAGACGGTATTCCACAGCGAGATAGCAGCCGTCAGCAGCGTCAGTCCACTGGCGCGGTAGCTCTGATTTTCCGGTTTTCTGTCCCTGATTTCACCCAGCCGGTGCAGGAATACCGCACGCGCCAGCGCGTTACGGGCTTCTCCTTTATTCAGTCCCACCTGTACTCGCCGACGAAGTGCCGGGTCGCGGAACCAGTCGAGCATAAACAGCGTTCGTTCAATACGACCAATTTTCCTCAATGCTTTGGCAAGTCCGTTTTGCTTGGGGTAGCTGGCAAGCTTTTTCAGCATCAGGGATGCCGTCACGGTTCCCTGCTTTATCGAGGTCGCCAAACGCAGCACTTCACGCCAGTGAATCTCGATCTCTTTCAGGTGCAGCCTGGTCGTTGATACTAGTGACTGAAGCGCCGGATATTGGTCCGCTCTCCCTTTAATAAACAGCTTCTTGTCGTGGAGATCCCTGATTCGCGGACAGAACGCAAATCCCAGCAGATGCATCAGGGCAAAGACATGATCGGTGAAACCTGCGGTATCGGTGTAATGCTCCCTGATTTCCAGGTCGCTTTCGTGGTACAGCAAGCCATCGAGTACATGGGTTGAATCCCTGACCCGACTGATGATGCAATGGTGGTGAGGAGCAGGCGGGTATCGGGACGGGTAATATCATTTTTTATATGCAAAAAATGTCGGGTAAACGTCGTCCAGCTGTTTATTTCATCGAGAATTTCCGTGATTTTTGGGCGCGGTAGCATGCTGTAAACCAGTTCTGCTAGCGGTGAAACCTGTGCCGGAACGCAGTTATCCAGTAGAGAGACCTTTACGCCCTTGTCAGAGATTTCCACATCGGGCAGTTCACCAAGGGCCGCCATGGCATTGATCTCTTCAAGTCTGGACTGAAGCAGGGTCATACGGCTGGTAATGTACTCATGATAATCAGCAGATACGGGCAGTGGTAGCGCTGGTGTGAGTTTGTCAAAGTCCTTTTCGGGAATGAGGTAATCATCAAAATTTTTGTAGCGGCGCGAGCCTTTAACCCAGATATCCCCGGAGCGCAACGCCCCCTTAAGCTCGCTGAGCGCACAAAATTCATAATATTGCCGGTCAATACCCGCAGGTGTAGATTGCGCAGCCGGAGTTGCGACTAACTGTAAAGCTGACAACATGCGCTGGGCATATTTCCGTAATGTGCTGTATTTCTAAGTAATAATATGCAGCGGGTCAAAATTATTTTTTCTAGCAAAATGGCGTGTTTCCTCCAGACTGGCGACAAATTCAGGCCATGGGAGTATGTTTTCTATTGCAAGCCATGGATCGCCACCGGAATCACGGGCATCAGACAGCGCCTGACCGACATCGATGTACTGCCTCAGTTTTGACTGGATCAGCTTTTCGGTCTGCTGAAGGCGCTCAGCCTGTGTTCTTTTGGCTTTGCTGAAAAGACTGTTCAGCATGCGCTCATGCAGCTCAATCACTTCGTCTGTCAGTGTGGCTCTGGCTTCTTCCAGTACGCACACCAGGATCGCATGACGCCGGGCTGCTGAAAATCGGGTTAAATCCCGGCTGCTCATCTTTCGGCCTTCCCGCGCCAGTTTCAGCGACCGGTTCTGGTGAATGGTACGATCTATACCTTCCGGTAATGCCAGCGATTCAATGCTACTGAGCCGATCAAGATGTTGCAGCACGTTCTTACCATTGATTTTACCCGGCGGTTGCAGAAGCCATGTCAGCCTGGAAGATTGATTATCTGATGACTCAAGTAAACGATCCAGGGCATCCCTGTGAGCCGGAGTTAACGGGGAATTCAGAGTCTGAAATACGATTTTATCGCCGCAGGCCATGGCCTCCGCACAGGTACGCTCCGCGACATCAATCGCGGGGATTATAACGTTGTTCTGCCGGAGATAGACCAGTAACTCTTCGGCCAGGAGAATTCCTTTATCGGTGCGCGTCGCCATAGACAGCAGGTGTGTAATACAGTCCTGCTGTATTTTGCCGGTGAACGCCTTTACGCCAAGATAGCGGTAGAGTTCGCGTTAACTCATCGTCCGGTAATGCCAGTAATGATTCTCTTTCTGACAGAGAAAGAATCTGCCTCCTTGCCATATAGTTTCCCTCATAAATTATTAGATGCATTATTTTTAACAAAAATGGTTATCGCATAAGGGTACACCCTATTGTACGGTAAGCCTGTTTAAAAAACAGGCTTACCGTACAATAATTATCTATATCCAAACTAACCCTGACGTGACTATACCCCGCTATGCTTGTAGCAGGAGGTGCCTATGTGCGGACGTTTTGCCCAGTACAGCAGCCGTGATGACTATTTTGAATCAATTGGCCTGAAATCGGTCGAGTCCGTCAAGGTGGTGTAAATTCAGATCCAGCCTTCCGGTCCGGTAATATGTCTGTTAAGCGCTGAGTGGCAGCGCCTCGATCACATCGTTTTCAGCGGTCTGCTCTATCTCCGCCATGCTGTGCTGCGGCAGGTAGCGGTTCTGCAACAGCCATTCTTCGTTCTGCTCCGTCAGCACCGCACCCAGAAGCCGGGTTATGCTCTCTTCGTTGGGAAAAATACCCACCACGTCGGAACGCCGCTTCACCTCTTTATTCAGGCGCTCCAGCGTGTTCGTGGAGTGGATTTTCACCCGGTGCGCTCCCGGGAACCCGAAGTACGCCAGCCCCTCCGCCTCCGCTTCGTCCATCATCTCTGTGACTGCCGGGAAGTTCTTTTCCAGCTGGGCCGCGACCTCGCGCCAG
>NZ_MAYS01000073.1 GCF_001756855.1 Candidatus Erwinia dacicola
CTGCAACAGGTGTTCGTGCAGACGGAGGAACAAAACGCCCATGCCACCTGGCGCGAGGTCGCGGCCCAGCTGGAAAAGAACTTTCCGGCAGTCACAGAGATGATGGACGAAGCGGAGGCGGAGGGGCTGGCGTACTTCGGGTTCCCGGGAGCGCACCGGGTGAAAATCCACTCCACGAACACGCTGGAGCGCCTGAATAAAGAGGTGAAGCGGCGTTCCCACGTGGTGGGTATCTTCCCCAACGAAGAGAGCATAACCCGGCTTCTGAGTGCGGTGCTGACGGAGCAGAACGAAGAATGGCTGTTGCAGAACCGCTACCATGCCGCAGCACAGCATGGCGGAGATAGAGCAGACCGCTGAAAACGATGTGATCGAGACGCTGCCACTCAGCGCTTAACAGACATATTACCGACCGGAAGGCCGGATCTGAATTTACACCACCTTGACGGACTCGACCCAACACTTCACGCCAGTGAATCTCGATCTCTTTCAGGTGCAGCCTGGTCGTTGATACTAGTGACTGAAGCGCCGGATATTGGTCCGCTCTCCCTTTAATAAACAGCTTCTTGTCGTGGAGATCCCTGATTCGCGGACAGAACGCAAATCCCAGCAGATGCATCAGGGCAAAGATATGATCGGTGAAACCTGCGGTATCGGTGTAATGCTCCCTGATTTCCAGGTCGCTTTCGTGGTACAGCAAGCCATCGAGTACATGGGTTGAATCTCTGACCCGACTGATGATGCAATGGTGGTGAGGAGCAGGCGGGTATCGGGACGGGTAATATCATTTTTTATATGCAAAAAATGTCGAGTAAACGTCGTCCAGCTGTTTACTTCATCGAGAATTTCCGTGATTTTTGGGCGCGGTAGCATGCTGTAAACCAGTTCTGCTAGCGGTGAAACCTGTGCCGGAACGCAGTTATCCAGTGGAGAGACCTTTAAGCCCTTGTCAGAGATTTCCACATCGGGCAGTTCACTAAGGGCCGCCATGACATTGATCTCTTCAAGTCTGGACTGAAGCAGGGTCATACGGCTGGTAATGTACTCATGATAATCAGCAGATACGGGCAGTGGTAGCGCTGGTGTGAGTTTGTCAAAGTCCTTTTCGGGAATGAGGTAATCATCAAAATTTTTGTAGCGGCGCGAGCCTTTAACCCAGATATCCCCGGAGCGCAACGCCCCCTTAAGCTCGCTGAGCGCACAAAATTCATAATACTGCCGGTCAATACCCGCAGGTGTAATCACCACCTTGCGCCAGCTTTCAGGGACAAACTCAAGCGGCGCTGTCGCAGGAACTTTACGTGACTGCTTCCGGTACATATCCTTGATCACAACCAGTGCATCAGCCAGAGATTGCGCAGCCGGAGTTGCGACTAACTGTAAAGTTGACAACATGCGCTGGGCATATTTCCGTAATGTGCTGTATTTCTCAGTAATAATATGCAGCGGGTCAAAATTATTTTTTCTAGCAAAATGGCGTGTTTCCTCCAGACTGGCGACAAATTCAGGCCATGGGAGTATGTTTTCTATTGCAAGCCATGGATCGCCACCGGAATCACGGGCATCAGACAGCGCCTGACCGACATCGATGTACTGCCTCAGTTTTGACTGGATCAGCTTTCCGGTCTGCTGAAGGCGCTCAGCCTGTGTTCTTTTGGCTTTGCTGAAAAGACTGTTCAGCATGCGTTCATGCAGCTCAATCACTTCGTCTGTCAGTGTGGCTCTGGCTTCTTCCAGTACGCACACCAGGATCGCATGACGCCGGGCTGCTGAAAATCGGGTTAAATCCCGGCTGCTCATCTTTCGGCCTTCCCGCGCCAGTTTCAGCAACCGGTTCTGGTGAATGGTACGATCTATACCTTCCGGTAATGCCAGCGATTCAATGCTACTGAGCCAATCAAGATGTTGCAGCACGTTCTTACCATTGATTTTACCCGGCGGTTGCAGAAGCCATGTCAGCCTGGAAGATTGATTATCTGATGACTCAAGTAAACGATCCAGGGCATCCCTGTGAGCCGGAGTTAACGGGGAATTCAGAGTCTGAAATACGATTTTATCGCCGCCGGCCATGGCCTCCGCACAGGTACGCTCCACGACATCAATCGCGGGGATTATAACGTTGTTCTGCCGGAGATAGACCAGTAACTCTTCGGCCAGGAGAATTCCTTTATCGGTGCGCGTCGCCATCGACAGCAGGTGTGTAATACAGTCCTGCTGTATTTTGCCGGTGAACGCCTTTACGCCAAGATAGCGGTAGAGTTCGCGTTAACTCATCGTCCGGTAATGCCAGTAATGATTCTCTTTCTAACAGAGAAAGAATCTGCCTCCTTGCCATATAGTTTCCCTCATAAATTATTAGATGCATTATTTTTAACAAAAATGGTTATCGCATAAGGGTACACCCTGCTGCAATAACCAAAACGTGACGACACACGATGAATGACATAACCTATATGCGATAGAATAAATGCAATAACTTAAATGCGATAATGCGGTGAAAAAATGTTCATCAGAGCTTATTTAAGGGCATCGACTGAAGATCAGTTTGCCGATCGGGCAAAAGAGATGCTAGAGCAGTTCGTCCAGGAACGGGGACATAAAATCGCCAGCTACTATCGGGAGAACATCAGTGGGACAAAACTTGATCGCCCTGAGCTGGGTCGCTTACTGATGGACAGTCACCGTAATGATATTTTGCTGGTTGAGCAGATAGACCGCCTGACCCGTCTTAGCAACAGTGACTGGATGACGTTGAAAAAGCAGATTGAGCAGCATGAGTTACGGATTGTCAGCCTAGATGTCCCTACCTCATGGCAGGCGCTGTCAGAGACAGACCCTTCGCAAGCTGACCCGATCACACGCGCCGTGATAGCAGCCATTAATAACATGCTTATCGACCTGATGGCCGCGATGTCACATAAGGACTGGCTGAGTCGCCGCCAACGGCAAAAGCAGGGAATTGAACGGGCGCATACGTTGGGTAGATACCGGGGAAAGCAGGCAGATCAGGAACGACATCAGAAAGTCCTGTACTACCGGCAGATTAAGAAACTGAGCATCCGAGAAACAGCAGACGCGACAGGCTACAGTACTTCCCAAGTTTGTCGCATTCAGGCCTTCTATAAAGAAGTTGAGTCTGATTAAAAAGTAGCCTTAACGTACAATAATTTTCGTTATCCAAACTGACCCCTACCTGAAGCGGCCGCTGG
>NZ_MAYS01000074.1 GCF_001756855.1 Candidatus Erwinia dacicola
GTTGCTGACCAGTCAATAAAGCTGTTTGCATCAAGTAACGTAAGTAACCTGTTGAAAATAATGTTAATCACTCCTGACTTTGACCATCGGTTAAAACGGTTGTAAACAGTCTTCCATGGGCCATATCGCTCAGGCAAATCGCGCCATGGAGCGCCTGAACACAGCACCCAGAACATACCATTGATGATCATACGGTGTTCTGCCCATGGGCGTCCGGCCCGTGGTGTTACTGGTTCAGTTGGTAATAAGGGCTGGATGAGAGCCCATGCTTCATCGGAAAGATCGTAACGAGCCATAGTTCAATGTGTTGTGGAAACAGGCAGTTACTATAGCTCAGGTGATTAAGGGACACAGCCTAGGAGGCATTACCCACGAAAATCTATGCGGTCCAGAACGTGCTGGAACTCCTTCCATGCTCCGGCAAGAGCTTAACCGAATGCCATTGCTGAACGATGTGGTCACAGCTGCAGCAGGCAAGCTTAGGTCGCCTCGTTTCGATAACCTTAAAGGCGCTGCTGATGAGCGCCACCGTGCGGGTTTCGCGGGGAAGCGAAGCCGGTAAAGGTTTACGTGCGGAAGACTGACGCAGCGGCTGCGGCAGTACCGGGTCATGCTGCTCGCCCAAGCCGTAACATCACGCGATGTTGTTCTACTCTTTAACTCACCTTGCCCGCATAAATAAATTTTAACGCACGATGATTGCATAACTATGCTGTCAACGTTAAGATTCGAGGCACTAATTACTATTCATTTTTTTGCGCATGAGTATTCAACTAAACGGTATAAACAGCTACTACGGTGCCTACCAGGCGCTATTTGACATTCAGCTGGCATGCCCACAGGGCGAAACGTTGGTTCTGCTGGGGCCTAGCGGTGCCGGCAAAAGCTCACTTCTGCGCGTCTTAAACCTGCTGGAGATGCCGCGTTCCGGTACACTCGAGATCGCAGATAGTCGCTTTGATTTCAGCAAGCCCCCGTCTGACAGCGCCATTCGCGAACTGCGCCAGAACGTGGGCATGGTGTTCCAGCAGTATAATCTGTGGCCTCATCTGACCGTCACCCAGAACCTGATCGAAGCGCCGTGCCGCGTGCTCGGTTTAAGCAAAGAGCTGGCCCATCAGCAGGCGGCGAAATTGCTCGATCGCCTGCGTCTGACCGCCTTTGCCGACCGATTCCCTCTACACCTTTCCGGTGGTCAGCAGCAGCGCGTGGCGATTGCCCGTGCGCTGATGATGGAGCCGGCCGTGCTGCTGTTTGACGAACCCACCGCCGCACTGGATCCGGAAATCACCGCCCAGATCGTCAGCATTATTCGCGAGCTGGCGCAGACCAACATCACTCAGGTGATCGTGACCCACGAAGTGGAAGTGGCGCGTAAAACGGCCAGTCGCGTGGTGTACATGGAAAACGGTTATATCGTCGAACAGGGTGATGCCAGCGGCTTTACACAGCCGCAAACTGAAGCATTTGCCAATTATCTTTCGCACTAACTGCAGGAAATAATGATGAAAAAAGTTGTAATTGCCGCACTGCTAGCCAGTCTCAGCCTGAGCGCCCGCGCTACTCAGACCATTCGTTTTGCCACTGAAGCGTCTTACCCTCCGTTTGAGTTTGTTGACTCCGATAACAAAATTCAGGGCTTCGACGTCGATCTGGCGAACGCGCTATGCCGCGAAATGGGCACGACTTGCACCTTTACTAACCAAGCCTTCGACAGCCTGATCCCCAGCCTGAAATTCCGCCGCTTCGATGCGGTGATGGCCAGTATGGATATTACTCCTGAGCGTGAAAAGCAGGTGCTGTTCACTAAAGCCTATTACGACAACGCTGCCTTGTTTATCACCCAAAAAGGCAAAGTGGCTGACGTGGCGGCGCTGAAAGGCAAACGCGTTGGCGTGCAGAACGGCACCACACACCAAAAATACCTCGGTGAGAAGCTGCCTGATATCAAAGTTGTCCCTTACGACAGCTACCAGAACGCCATCCTCGATCTGAAAAATGGCCGTATTGATGCCGTCTTTGGTGATACCGCGGTGGTGAACGAATGGCTGAAGCAGAACACCACGCTGGCCCCGGTCGGTGAGAAAGTGACGGATAAAACCCACTTTGGCACTGGCCTCGGTATTGCCGTTCGCCAGGGTAACAACAAACTGCAGGGCAAGTTCAACGCCGCTCTGGACAAGGTGAAAGCTGACGGCACCTACAAAACTGTCTACAGCAAGTGGTTTCAGCAGTAATTAATGAACGAACTTTATCCTCTTGTCAGCGCCGCCGGGAGGACAATCGGCTTGGCTGTCTGTTCCCTGCTCGCCGGCTTGGTGCTGGCGATGCTGTTTGCCGTCTGGGAATCGGCACGCTGGCGCCCGCTGGCGTGGCTGGGCACCGGGCTGGTGACGCTGTTCCGCGGCCTGCCGGAAATCCTCGTGGTGCTGTTTGTCTACTTCGGCGCGTCGCAGCTGCTGCTAACGCTGTCTGACGGATTCAACATCAACCTCAGATTTACCCAGGTCCCGGTGCAGGTCAACATTGAAAACTTCGACGTCAGTCCGTTCTTCTGCGGAGTGATTGCACTGGCCGTGCTCTACTCCTCCTACGCATCACAAATCTTGCGCGGCGCGCTGCAAGCTGTGCCGGTTGGGCAGTGGGAGTCAGGTCAGGCGCTGGGGATGAAAACCTCAGCGCTCTTCTTCCGTCTGGTGATGCCGCAGATGTGGCGTCATGCGCTACCGGGGCTGGGCAATCAGTGGCTGGTGCTGCTGAAAGATACCGCGCTGGTCTCTCTGATCAGCGTCAACGACATCATGCTGCAGAGCAAAAGTATTTCCACCCGCACCCAAGAGTCATTTACTTGGTATCTGATTGCGGCGGCGATCTATCTGCTGATCACTCTATTCAGCCAGCAGGTGCTCAAGCGCATTGAACTGCGCACCACCCGTTTTGAGCGCGGAGACTCCTGATGCTGAGCTATTTTCCCGAACTGTTAAAGGGGCTGCACACCAGCCTGACGCTGACTGTAGCTTCACTGCTCCTTGCGCTGGTTCTGGCGCTGTTGTTTACCGTGATCCTCGCGCTAAAGGTGCCGGTGCTAAGCCTGATCGTCCGTGGCTATATTATGCTGTTTACCGGCACCCCGCTGCTGGTGCAGATCTTCCTGATTTACTACGGGCCGGGCCAGTTCCCCGCCATCCAGAATATTGGGTGGCTATGGAACCTGCTTTCCCAGCCGTGGCTGTGCGCGCTGCTGGCGCTGTCACTCAACAGTGCCGCCTATACCACCCTGCTGTTTCACGGCGCGGTGAAGGCTATCCCTGCCGGGCAGTGGCACTCCTGTGCTGCTCTCGGGATGAACAGCAAGGAGACGCTGCACATTCTGCTGCCCTATGCCTTTAAACGCGCCCTCTCCTCCTATTCCAATGAGGTGGTGCTGGTATTTAAAAGCACATCACTGGCCTACACCATCACGCTGATGGAAGTGATGGGGCACAGCCAGCTGCTGTATGGGCGCACCTATGACGTCACGGTATTTGCCGCCGCCGGGGTGGTTTACCTGTGCGTTAACGGACTGCTGACGCTGCTCATGCGGCTGATTGAGCGCCGGGCATTGCGTTTTGAGCACCACAACTAATGCCGACGGCCAGCACGTTTTTTTCCAGCTGGCATCGGCGAATAAAACGCCCTCACCGCAGCTTAATCACTCAATGACTCACCTGCTGGTGGGCTGATGCTGGGTTGGACTTTGAGATCGCAAGGAATTTACAGATAAAAAACTCGTTTTGACAGCTCTGCTCGCCGGCGTAGCCTTTGGAACCCAAGCCGCAGAAAAGATCCGCTTTGCCTCTTCGGCAACGGCACTGTTGCAAAGATATTGATGAGTTAGCCTTTTGTGTTATTGAAAGGTCTTATCTTTCAAAGACTCTGCTCACCAGACGCATCTCGCCTAGGGGATGCC
>NZ_MAYS01000075.1 GCF_001756855.1 Candidatus Erwinia dacicola
CTTGATAAAAAACGTTAGTTAGAACCGGTTCCAAAAGATAGCGGCAGAAGTGAAATTTATGATCGCGCTCACGATGTGAACAATTTCTGGTGGGAAAGGTGGGGAAAGCTCTTAAAAACCTCAGGTAACGCGAGGCGCAAATAATGAACGTAGCGCCCTTACAGGGCGAGCTTCACGGCTTCGCTGTTCCGGTGCTTTGCATGACCGGAGCTCCGCTTTATACTCAGCTCCATGTATATCCCGCGTCCCGCCAAACTCCTTTTCACCGTCGATGACGGCTGGAACCGCTATCTCGAAAAACACGGCGACAGCGTCAGCCAGTGGACCCGACTCGCCATTGAACGCATACTCGCCTGTGGCACCTGCGCTATGGGCGTTTGCCGCTACTGATGCGCTTCTTCTGCCCACGGAACCGGGAGTGTCAGACAACTGTGCTCAGGACACATAATTCGGGGGACATCGGCTTCAATCAGAGTGGCAAACTGGCAGTATCAAGGTGACGCCATTTCTGATGCTGGTGATCATGAACAGGGTAGGATATCGCTTCGCCTGATGTCTCTTCATCAAGGGAAAGAGATTTAACACCTGCCACGGAGCGGTCAGGTTAAGGATGTAGGCATAGAGAGATTTCTCATTTATGGAGATGTTCTCAGGTGATAAAACATACCATTATCATGCCCTCAGCCACCACAACAAGGGAAAACCCACAAAAATACAGTTAAACGGGACGAAAATCATGGTTGTTGAAATCAAATAGGTTATCGTCAGAAAAGGTGAGGAAAGATGACATTTGCCAGCAAGAAAGAAGCCGATGCCTATGACAAGATGCTCGACATGGCGGAAGTGTTCTCAGACTGGCTGACCGCTAGCCCGCTGTAGATAGACGAGCAGCAGGGCGAGGCGCTGGGCCTCTACCTTGCCGAAAATAAAGACGCGCTGCCGCAGATCCTGCGCACCGGCAAGCTGCCGGAAAATAGCAGCGCGGCCGAGGGTAGTGAAGCAGCCGCCGAAGGCAAACTGCGCGCGGTATAAGCTTTCTCGTCGGGGCGAAGCATGCTTCGCCTAGGTTCAGGCATGCCTGAACCCTACAGCATGCTACGCAGGGCGCTCATCGCCACTGCTGCCGTAGCAAATCTCCGGCTGTTTGTCGAGGTCCGAGAGCTGCACCAGATAAATTTTGTCCGCCGGAATACCCGCTAAATTTTCAACGCTGCGCTGGCGCACGAATCTCAAAAAAAGAAAGCATCTCTCAGAATTTCTGAGCCTAACAGTTAGACTAATAAAACACAATAATCAAAATGGTAAATATATTCTTGCCACTACTCTTATTGAAAATAGCATTATGAAACGAAAGTATTTCATGATTTATATCATCAGCGATGAAATAGAGAAGAACCATATAAATCATCTAAGTCAATCCTTTATATTGAAGATTTTCATTCGCAGAGTGAAAAGGCGTAAAACAAGAAATTCAGGCGCATATGTTATTACTTAACATCACAAAGATATCGGGGCATAATATTAATTATAGCGATAATAATAACGTCTATATGGGCAGCGAGGGGAATAAACCGAAATGGGCTTATTGGTCTGACTCAACGAGTGAGACCTAGGAGGCATTACCCACGAAAATCTATGCGGCTCAGAACGCGCTGGAACTCCTTTCATGCTCCGGCAAGAGCTTAACGGAAAGCCATTGGGGGGTGGGCGACCCGACTCAGTATGCGAAAGCTGCGCTGATTGCCGCCGCTACGCGCAGTGCGCACGTCAACTAGACGTTTACCCGGGGCGGGGTTTGCTGCCGGAGCGCTGGCGGATTGCGATAGCACAGTCTGCATGATGCTGGATATGGGGGCGCACGCGGCGGAGTTTTTCCCGATGGGCGGTGATAAGTCGCTGGCGGAGTTAAAAGTGCTGACAGAGAGCACGGTACGCCAGGGGATAACGATGATCGAACTGACCGGCGGCATCGATCTGGAAAATTTCAGCCTTATCCTCGAAACCTGCCTGCGCGCGGGCGTGCCGAAAGTGATCCCGCACATCTACAGTTCGATTATAGATAAGCAGAGCGGCAGAACGCGCCCGGAAGATGTGGCAAATCTGATGTAGCAGGTCAAAACGCTACTGTCGTAATACAGGCAGAGGACTCACCCGACCGGCTTAATACCGGCCTATCACACTCAGTCTTCGTCGAATCCGGTGTTAAACAGGTCAATCACTGCCGTCAGCGCTTCCTTTTCCTGCAGGCCGCTGACTTCCACTTCAATATGCCCGCCCTTGGCGGAGTCGAGCATCAGCAGGGCAATTACGCTGCTGGCTTCTGCTTCCGTGCCGCTTTCATTGCGCAGCAGCACCTCTGCATAAAAACTCTGTACCAGCTCAAATAGCTTCATGGCTGGGCGCGCATGCATGCCCAGCTTGTTTTTAATTTCAACGGTTTGCTTCACGGTCATGATTTGCGTTCTTCTAGCGTGCGGTGACGGGACTGTACGTTTTTCCCGCGCGAGCGGAAATAATCTGCAAGCTGTTCGGCAATGTACACCGAGCGGTGTTTACCGCCGGTACAGCCAATCGCGACGGTCAGATAGCTGCGGTTATTGGTTTCCAGCATCGGTAACCACAGCTCAAGGTAGCTGCGCGTCTGGTAGATAAAATTGTGGACTTCAGTGTGGCGGTCGAGGAAGGCAGCAACCGGGCGGTCGAGGCCGGTCATCGGGCGCAGCTTCGGGTCCCAGTGCGGATTGGGCAGGAAGCGCACGTCAAACACGTAATCGGCATCAATCGGAATGCCGTGCTTGAAACCAAAGGACTCAAACACCATCGTTAGCTCGCGCTCGCGCTTGCCAAGCAGTCGGGTACGCAGCATCTCGGCCAGCTCGTGCACTGACATTTCCGAGGTGTCGATAATCAGGTCCGCGCGCGAACGCAGCGGCTCCAGCAGATCGCTCTCTTCATCGATCGCGCTTTCCAGCGACAGATTCTTACTGGAAAGCGGATGCAGACGACGGGTATCGCTGTAGCGGCGGATCAGCGTATTGCGGTCAGCATTTAGGAACAGCAGCTGCGGCGAAAAACAGTCCGGCAGGCTGTTCAGCGCAGTTTCAAACACTTCCGGGGATTCCGGCATGTTACGCACGTCAATGCTCACTGCGGCGGACATGTTACGCTCAGAAAGTGAGCGAGCCAGGTCTGGCAGCAGTACCACGGGTAAGTTATCCACGCAGTAAAAGCCCATATCTTCCAGCGCCCGCAGGGCTACTGATTTACCTGAGCCAGAACGTCCGCTGACGATCATCAGCACCATTAACTCTTCTCCCCGTTTGTCACAACGCGATACAACTGCGTTTAGCTCTTTTCGTGATCTTGCGTGATGATCTCATACAGATCTTCATCGGTCTGAGCAGCACGTAAACGGCGCAGCACCGTTTTATCGGCTAGGCGTTTGGCCACCAGCAACAGCGTGTGCAGATGCGTCTTGCACTGATCTGCCGGAACCAGCAGGGCAAACAGCAGATCCACCGGCTGATTATCAATGGCGTCAAACGCGATAGGCTGGTCAAGGCAGATAAACACCCCAACGGCGCGCAGCGTATCTTCTTCCAGCTTACCGTGCGGGATGGCAATGCCATTGCCAATGCCGGTACTGCCCATACGCTCACGCGTCAGGATAGCTTCAAAAATTGTCTGGTGCGGCAGACTTAACTGTTTCGCCGCCAGCTCGCTGACAATTTCCAACGCCCGTTTTTTGCTCTGACAGTGCACGCCATTACGAGTACATGCGACGCTCAATACGGAGCCCAGTTTCAGATCATTGTTCATCATAGTTTCACTTAGGTATTCACTTGCATGGGGCGATAGCTCGAACCCGACATTCGGATCGAGAGATTAACATGCCGTATTGATTAACGGCTCGTCTTCCCGAAGGAACACGAGTCGGAAATGCTTCCGGCTTAACTGATATTGGGTTCGCCGAAAAAAAATAATCAATGTATAGTGAAGTTTAGTGTTGTTTTAGCTTATCTTTATGTTTATTTAACTGGCGAGCGAGCTTATCTACCAGCCCGTCAATCGCCGCGTATATATCTTTATCTTCTGAGATGGCGTGCAGCTCCCCACCGTTCACATGCAGCGTGGCATCTGCAATCTATGTTATTTTCGCCACCTTTAGCACGATATAAATCTGATTGATGCGGTCAAAGTAGTGTTCCAGTTTGGCAAACTTTTCAGTTAAAAAATCACGCAGTGGCTGGGTGATTTCAACGTGTTGTTCAGTGATATTGAGCTGCATGGTGTCTTCCTTCTCAGTGCTTTCAGACCAGCTGCTTGCGCTGGTTTGATGGTGGGATGGATAAAGACTCTCGGTATTTTGCCACAGTGCGTCGGGCCACCATAATTCCCTGATCGTAAAGAAGGGTGGTGAGCTTGCTGTCGCTTAACGGTTTGGCGGGATTCTCCGCCGAGATTAATTTCTTCACCAGCGCACGGATCGCCGTGGAGGAGGCTTCTCCACCTCCCTCGGTATCGATGTGGCTAGAGAAAAAATACTTCAGTTCAAAAATGCCTCGCGGGCTGTGCAGGTATTTCTGCGTCGTCACGCGCGAGATAGTCGACTCGTGCATCTCTACGGCGCTGGCAATATCGGCCAACACCATCGGACGCATGAACTCTTCACCCTGCTCAAAAAAGGCCTGCTGCTGGTCGACGATACAGCGCGTCACCTTCAGCAGCGTATCATTGCGGTTTTCCAAGCTTTTAATCAGCCACTTCGCTTCCTGCAGATTGCTGCGAATAAACTGCGTATCGCTGTCGCTGCGCGAGCTGGCGCCGAGGGAGGCGTAATGCTGGTTGATCTTTAGGCGCGGCACGCTGTCGGCGTTGAGTTCCACCGTCCAGCGATTGCTGGCCTTGCGCACTAGTACGTCCGGGATGACGTATTCTGGTTCCTGGGTGTTGATCGACTGGCCTGGGCGCGGGTCGAGGGTCTGGATCAGCTGCATCGCCCCTTTCAGCACCTCTTCTTTCAGGCGGGTGACGCGCATCAGGCTGCGGAAGTCGTGATTTGCCAGCAGATCCAAGTGCTCGCCGACGATCAGGCGCGCCTCTTTCAGCAGCGGAAAATCAGTCGGAAACTGGGAAAGCTGCACCATCAGGCAGTCACGCAGATCGCGGGCGCAGACGCCGACTGGGTCAAAACGCTGCGCGCGCTTCAGCACCGCTTCGACTTCATCCATCGACAGCTCGTCATCGCCAATGCTGCAGAGGATTTCATCCAGCGTCACGGTGAGATAGCCGGTATCGTCAACCGCATCAACAATCGAGGTCGCTATCGCGCGGTCGGTGTCGGTAAACGGCGTCAGCTCAACCTGCCACATCAGGTAATCCTGCAGCGTCTGGGTGGTTTCACCCTGATAGACCAAAAGTTCATCATCATGATAGTCAGTGCTCGTACCAGATGGGGTGGCGGCGCTGTAGATCTCATCCCAGGTGGCATCGAGCGGCAGCTCTTCCGGCATGTCCTTCTGTTCCAGCGCTTCGCGGGTATCCAGCGCTTCGGTTTCCTGATATTCGCAGGTATCAACTTCTTCGTGAATGTCAGTCTGTTCAAGCAACGGGTTACTCTCTAGCGCCAGCTGAATTTCCTGCTGTAGTTCAAGCGTAGAGAGTTGCAGCAGGCGGATGGCCTGCTGCAGTTGTGGCGTCATGGCAAGCTGTTGGCTCAGCCTGAGTTGTAAACCTTGCTTCATATTCAGGATATTAATTCCCAAGAAATTTTACCAAATGTGAACACCTTATCAGAGTCTGAACTCTTCACCCAAATAGACGCGCTTAACTTGCTCATCGGCTAGGATCGCTTCCGGGGTGCCATGGGCGATCAGATGCCCCTGGCTGACGATATAGGCTTGTTCGCAGACTGCCAGCGTTTCGCGTACGTTATGGTCGGTGATCAGCACGCCAAGACCGCTGTCACGCAGGTGCTCAATAATCTTTTTAATATCGATGACGGAGATCGGGTCAACACCTGCGAAGGGTTCATCTAGCAGGATAAACTTTGGGTTGGCGGCCAGCGCGCGGGCAATCTCGACGCGGCGGCGTTCACCACCGGACAGCGCATGACCTAGGCTGTCGCGCAGGTGTTCAATGTGGAACTCGGCCTGCAGTTCGTTAGCGCGGTCGTCTCGCTGCTCGCTGGTCAGGTCATCACGGATCTGCAGAATGGCCATCAGGTTGTCGTAAACGCTCAGACGACGGAAGATGGAGGCTTCCTGAGGCAGGTAGCCAATACCACGACGCGCCCGGGCATGCAGTGGCAGAATACTGATGTCTTCATCGTCGATCACGATGCGGCCCGCATCACGTGGCACAATCCCAACTACCATGTAAAAGGTGGTGGTTTTACCTGCACCGTTCGGGCCCAGCAGGCCGACGATTTCGCCGGATTTAACTTCTAGGCTGACATCTTCAACCACGCTACGGCCTTTGTAGGCCTTCGCTAGATTTTCCGCAATTAAGGTTGCCATGTTAGTTAGTTACTCTTTTTCTGGCCGTTTGACTGAGTGCCTTTATCCTGCAACTGCGATGGCACTAACACGGTGGTAACACGTTTGCCGGTGCTGCCAAAGGCCTGCATTTTTTGCTCTTTGACCAGATAGGTGATTTTGTCACCTTTCACGTTGCTGTCGAGCTGTTCCAGATAAGCGTTGCCGGTCAGTTCGACCAAGTCTTTTGCCAGCTCATAATGCATTTTCTGGGCATGGCCCTGCACCGGCTTGCCGTTATCCTGCATCTGGTAGAAGGTTGCCGGATTGCCGTAGGCATCAACAATGGTTTTATTGCTGTCGCCGCCCGGACGGGTCACCACCACTTTATCCGCGGTGATTTTGATTGAGCCCTGGGTGACGATAACTTTGCCGGTAAAGGTAGCCACGTTGCCCTGCATATCCAGCGCCTGGTTTTCTGAGTCGACGTTAACCGGTTTTTCGGAGTCGCCGGTCAGTGCCAGAGCGGGCAGGCTGGCGGCAAGCAGCAGTGATGCCGTCAGAAATTTAAGGCTATTGTTCATTTTGAATTTCATAAGATGTTTTGACCTTTTCAATCAACTCGGCAGTTTTCTTCCGTAAATTCCCACGCATCTTCATACCTGTAGAGTTAAAGCTGCGACCATAAAGCGTAACTTGATCGTCTGAAGTGACATCCTGAGTGGTCAGGTTAATCTGAGCGTTATCGGTTTTAATCCGCTCAAGCTGAGTATCTTTGGTCTGGCTGTTCACTTCCACATGACCATACAGGTAAAGCATGCGGTGATTAGTGAGCTTGGCTTTGTCCGCCCGCACCGACCAGATTGGAATTTTATTTTCGTCGTAGGTCGTCATCACCGGGTTATCGAACCAGCTCACCGCTTCGGTCTGGAAGTGGGTGACCTTGTCTGACACCAGCTTATAGCTCAGCGAGCCCTCAGGGTTGTACACAACCGTATGAGAATTATCGCTCATATAGGTCGGTTCCGTGTCGTCACTGCGGGTAGCGTTGCTATCGCTGTCGTTTTCGGTTAGATTCCAGCCGATCAGCACAATGGCAATCAGCGTCAGTATCAGCGTTATCCAGCGTCTTGTTTTGCTCATACTGACCGCCCTTTGGCCTCTTCAAACTTAGCTTGCGCGCTCAAAATAAGATCGCAAATTTCCCTCACGGCACCGCGTCCACAGGCAATTCGGGTCACGTAGTCCGCACGGGGCAATAAAACAGGGTGTGCATCGGCCACGGTCACACTCAGGCCAACCTGCGACATTACCGGCCAGTCGATCAGGTCATCACCAATATAGGCAACCTGCTCGGCACGAAGCGATAGTCTATCCAGAAGTTCACGGAAGGCCAAAAGCTTATCTGTCTGTCTCTGGTAAAGATGGGTAATTCCCAGCGTGGCGCAGCGATCTTCCAGCAGTTTGGCTTTACGGTCGGTAATAATCGCCACTTGAATGCCGCTGGTCAGCAGGCAGCGAATGCCATAACCGTCGCGCACGTTGAAGGCTTTGAGCTCTTCACCGTTATTTCCTTGGTAAATCACCCCGTCGGACATCACGCCGTCAACGTCACAAATCAACAGCTTAATTTGCTGTGTCTGCGCCATTACCTGCTGGCTGACTGCGCCATAACAGGTCTCAATGGTGGCTACTGGATTGCTCATTATTTTTAGTTCCTAGTTTAAACAACGCCTGCGCGCAGCATGTCATGCATGTGAACCACGCCGAGCAGCTGATCGCCATCAGCGACCATTACGCAGGTAATATTTTTATTCTGCATCAGGTTTAACGCATCCACGGCCAGCGTATTCGGGCGCACGCGCACGCCACCTAACGTCATCACGCTGGCGATACTGGCATGCTGGATATCAATGCCCATATCGAATACGCGGCGTAAATCACCGTCGGTAAAGATGCCTTCGATTTTCATCAAGTCATTGCAGATTACCGTCATCCCCATGTTTTTACGGGTGATCTCCAGTAGCGCATCACGCAGGGAAGCATCACGGCTGACGTGCGGCATCTCACCGCCGGAGTGCATGATATCATCAACGCGCAGCAGCAGTTTACGACCCAGCGCCCCGCCAGGATGAGAGAGCGCAAAATCTTCCTGGGTAAAGCCGCGGGCTTTTAGCAGCGCAACCGCTAGGGCATCGCCCATCACTAAGGTTGCGGTGGTGCTGGTGGTCGGTGCTAGGCCCAACGGGCAGGCTTCCTGCGGCACTTTAACACACAGGTGGATATCTGCCGCACGTCCCATTGCGCTGTCAGGGCGACTGGTGAGGCAGAGCAGCGAAACATGCAGACGTTTCAGTACCGGGATCAGCGCCAGAATTTCGGAGGACTCGCCAGAGTTGGAAACAGCAATCACCACATCGGATGGGCTCATCATGCCGAGATCACCGTGGCTGGCCTCAGCCGGATGAACAAAAAATGCTGACGTACCGGTGCTGGCAAAGGTCGCCGCCATCTTCTTACCGATATGACCGGATTTGCCCATGCCCATTACCACCACTTTGCCACGGCAGCGATAAATCAGCTCGCAGGCCCGGCTAAAGTCGTCGTTGATGTACCGATCGAGCTGTTCCAGCCCTTCGCGTTCAATCCGTAAAACCTCTTTCCCGGCCTGTTGAAAATCAAAATCGGGATCGGCCATGATATGCGCCATAATTCTCCAGTCCTTTTACCAGAAGGTCACTGAGGGGAACTGATACAGCATTCCCACCCAGACGATAAAACCGCACAGCTAACAACGCACCAGCCAGCCGATCAATGCGGCCACTGCGCTGGAAACAGATCAGTGTAAACAGGGCACTGACTCCCAGCATCACCCAGTAATCACGGGCGGAAGCTGCGGAGTCGAGCGTGCTTAGGTAGATTCAGTGCCGGAATGCCCAGCACAATTACCATATTATAAATATTAGACACGATAAGGTTGCCGATGGCGATATCATCTTCGCCCTTCAGCGCGCCAGCAATCACCGTAGCCAGTTCCGGCAGGCTGGTGCTGACCGAAATAATCGTCAGGCCAATCACCAGTTCGCTGACGCCGAAATAGTCGGCAATCACCGTGGCGTTGTCTATGACCATACGTGTTGACATCGGCAGCACAATCAGCGCCGCTGCCAGCTACAAGAAGGCCACAGTATTTATTGCCCACGTCATCTCTCGGCAGTTCAGCCAGCTGCTCACGCGTTAGCGAGTTGCTGTTTTCCCGTTCAGCGCGGCGAGCAATCTTGATGATAAACATCAGATAGATAGCGGCAATGGTGATCATCGCCAGACCATCGTTGCGGCTCAGTTCGTTATCAAACAGCATTACGCCGCACAGCAGCGTCACCAACAGCATCAGCGGCAGCTTACTGCGTACCAGCCTAGAGTGGATGGTGAGCGGGTGCAGCAGCGCGGCGACGCCAGGAATCAGTAAAATATTGGTAATATTTGACCCCATCGCGGTGCCAACTGCGATATCCATCTGCCCGTGCGTGGCGACGGAAAAGGAGACAATCAGCTCCGGTAACGAGGTGCCAATGCCCACCAGCATCATGCTGATAATCAAAGGCGGAATACCCAGAGAACAGCACAATATTGCGGCGCTAAACATCAGAGGATCTGCTCCATAAACCAGTAAGACTAAACCGATAATCAATAGTGCTGTAGCTACGAGCATGAAGTGTCCTTTGGATCGGGTATAATCGTTGTTTACCGTTTGCTTTAAAGAGTTAAGGCAAAGAAAATTTAATGGCTGTGATTTTGACGGTCTGCGCGTGAAAAGTAAAACTTATGCCAGCTTTAGCTACGTTATTGCGGTAAGTTTCTGTAAAAGTGTACGGTCTGATGGGTAATACATTACCATCGGGGGTAAATTTAACGTTTGAGAATAAGGAATGAGGTAACTATGAGCCAGACGGAGACGAATTTGGTGGATGTGCGGGGCGTGAGTTTTTCCCGTGGCAACCGGCCGATTTTCGATAACATCTCGCTTACGGTGTCCAAAGGGAAGGTCACCGCGATAATGGGCCCTTCCGGCATAGGCAAAACCACTTTACTGCGTTTAATCAGCGGGCAGATCCCTCCAGACAGCGGTGAAATCTGGTTTAACGGCGAAAATATCCCCACGCTGTCGCGCACACGCTTGTACGAAGCACGTAAAAAAATGAGCATGCTGTTTCAGTCAGGGGCGTTATTCACCGATCTGAGCGTGTTTGATAACGTGGCATGGCCGCTGCGTGAGCATACACAGCTGCCAAAGGCGCTGCTGCATAGTTCAGTGATGATGAAACTGGAAGCGGTGGGCCTGCGCTGCGCTGCCAATCTTAAGCCTTCTGAACTTTCAGGTGGGATGGCGCGCCGTGCGGCGCTGGCGCGAGCAATCGCGCTGGAACCGGATTTGATCATGTTTGACGAACCCTTTGTCGGCCAGGATCCCATCACCATGGGCGTGCTGGTGAAGTTGATCGACGAACTTAACCACTCGTTGGGCGTCACCTGTATCGTGGTATCGCACGATGTGCCTGAGGTGCTGAGCATTGCCGATTACGCTTATATTATCGCGGATCAGAAAGTGATCGCTCAGGGGACGGCACCTGAACTGCGTGATAACGAGGATGCCCGCGTGCGTCAGTTTATTGACGGCATTGCTGATAGTCCGGTACCTTGCCGTTTCCCGGCAGAGGATTACCTGCAAGATTTAGTCGGCTCAGGGAGTTAACAGACTTATGTTTCTAAGAGCACTGGCGTCATTAGGGCGTCAGGGAATTAATACCTGTGCCTCATTTGGCCGCGCCGGACTGATGCTGTTCCATGCGCTGTTTGCCATTCCCCGTTTTCGTAAGCACGCTCACCTGCTGGTTAAACAGCTTTATAGCGTTGGCGTGCTTTCACTGCTCATCGTGATTGTATCCGGGCTGTTTATCGGCATGGTGCTTAGCCTGCAAGGTTACCTAGTGCTGAAAACCTACAACGCTGAAACCAGCCTAGGTATGATTGTCGCGCTGTCGCTGCTGCGCGAGCTGGGGCCGGTGGTTACCGCGGTGCTATTTGCCGGGCGTGCCGGTTCGGCCCTGACGGCAGAGATTGGCCTGATGAAAGCCACCGAGCAGCTCTCCAGCATGGAGATGATGGCGGTTGACCCACTGCGCCGCATTATTTCGCCGCGTTTTTGGGCTGGCTTTATCAGCATGCCGCTGCTGACGCTGATTTTTGTCGCGGTCGGGGTGCTGGGTGGCGCGCTGGTTGGCATGGGCTGGAAAGGGATTGACCTTGGCTTCTTCTGGTCAGCGATGCAGAGTGCGGTCGACCTGCGAACAGATATTATCAACTGCGTGATCAAAAGCGCCGTATTTGCGATGACTGTGACTTGGACTGCGCTGTTTAACGGCTATGACGCCATCCCGAGTTCTGAAGGGATCAGTCGGGCAACGACGCGTACCGTGGTACATGCTTCACTGGCGGTACTCGGTTTGGATTTTGTGCTTACTGCACTGATGTTTGGGAACTGATGCAATGCAAACGAAAAAAAGCGAAATTTGGGTAGGTGCCTTCTTACTTTTAGCGCTGTGCGCGATCATATTTCTCTGTCTGCGCGTTGCCGACCTGAAATCCCTCGGCAATGAACCGACCTGGAAGCTTTATGCTACTTTTGACAATATTGGTGGCCTGAAAACCGGCTCCCCGGTCAAAGTTGGCGGCGTGGTCGTGGGGCGCGTAACTGATATCACGCTGGACCCGAAAAACTACTCACCGAAAGTCGCTATGAATCTTGAAGACAAATATAACAATATCCCCGACACCAGCTCGCTGGCGGTAAGGACTTCCGGTCTACTGGGGGAGCAGTATCTGGCGCTGAATATCGGCTTTGATGACCCGGAAATGGGCACCGCAATTCTGAAAGACGGCAGTACCATCCAAGACACCAAGTCAGCGATGGTGCTGGAAGATCTGATAGGCCAGTTCCTCTACAAAAGCGGCAACGGCGACAGCAAGAATTCACCTGCCGCCGGTGATGAGGCGGATCCGACCACAGCAGCGCCTGCTGCGGCGAATAATCCATAAGAGGGCAAGTAATGTTTAAACGTTTACTTATGGTCGCGATGCTGGTCATTGCATCCGTAGCGGCGAATGCCGCAGCCGACCAGACCAATCCTTACAAACTAATGAATGAGGCGGTGCAGAAGACCTTTGATCGCCTAAAAAACGAACAGCCTAAAATCAAGCAGGCTCCTAACTATCTGCGGCAGATTGTACGTGAAGAGCTGCTGCCTTATATGCAGGTGAAATATGCGGGCGCGCTGGTGCTGGGACGCTACTACAAGGATGCCACTCCGGCACAGCATGAAGCCTACTTTGCGGCCTTCAGCGATTATCTGACCCAGGCTTACAGCCAGGCGCTGGCGATGTATAACGGTCAGACTTATCAGATCGCTCCGGAGCAGCCGCTGGGTAACGCAAACATTGTCGCTATCCGCGTCACCATCATCGACCCGAACGGCCGACCACCGGTGCGCCTAGACTTCCAGTGGCGTAAAAACAGCGTCAGTGGAAACTGGCAGGCGTTTGATATGATCGCGGAAGGCGTGAGTATGATCAGGACCAAGCAGAAGGAGTGGAGCGGCGTGCTGCGTCAGCAGGGCATTGACGGACTGACCGCGCGCCTAGAGTCGGCAGCGAGTGAGCCTATAACCTTGGACAAGCAGCAGTAATGGACGGGCAACTGCGCTGGCAGGTCGCGGATGACAGGCTCACTCTTGCTGGCGAGCTGGAACGTGAAACCCTGCTGCCGCTTTGGCAGCAGCGTGCTGAGGTGATGGGCCGGGTTGAGATTATCGACGTTGCGGGTCTGCAACGCGTGGACTCGGATGGCCTAGCCCTGCTGGTCCATCTGCGGCAGATCGTGTTAGAGCGTGGCAAGGCACCGCGTTTTACCGGGATCACGGACAAACTCCGTTCGCTGATCACCCTGTATAACCTGCAGAAAATTATTGCCGAAGGCGAGTGAGGCGCTGGGCGCGTTAATCCGGCAGAGGTAGCCGTGGAACGCGTTGAGTTTACTCGTTTTTACCTAACTAGGAGTGTTATCTGTTCTTATTTAGGCTTTTTTTCCAGCCACAGGCATTTTTTGCTTGTTTAAGAGTAGGGTTGATTCCACTAAGATGTGTGCCTGTTTATTATCAAGTGAATTTAAGAGCATAATGGAAACGAGTGAAATTCAATCCGTGCTGATGAGCGCGCTATCGCTGCAGGAAGTCCACGTAACCGGAGATGGTAGCCATTTCCAAGTGATTGCCGTGGGTGAACTGTTTGGTAAACTGAACCGCGTTAAGAAACAGCAGACGGTCTATGCTCCGCTAATGGAGTACATCGCGGATAACCGCATGCATGCGGTTTCCATCAAGACTTATACCCCTGAAGAGTGGGCGCGTGACCGTAAGTTAAACGGTTTTTAAGCAGCCAGAGTTTGCCACGCGAAACGTGGTGAGGCGCTGGCGGCAGATTTTTAGCTGACAATAGAGAGCAGTTGCAATGGATAAATTTCGTGTACAGGGTCCGACCCGTCTGAGTGGTGAAGTCACTATTTCCGGGGCTAAAAACGCCGCATTGCCGATCCTGTTCGCTGCTTTGCTGGCTGAAAAGCCGGTAGAGATTCAGAACGTCCCGAAGCTGAAGGACATCGATACTACCATGAAGCTGCTCAGCAAGCTGGGTATGAAAGCAGAACGTAATGGTTCCGTGCATCTGGATGCCAGTGAGGTCAACATTTACTGTGCGCCTTACGATCTAGTGAAAACCATGCGCGCTTCTATCTGGGCACTCGGTCCGCTTGTGGCGCGTTTTGGCCAAGGGCAGGTTTCACTGCCCGGCGGCTGCGCTATCGGTGCGCGTCCGGTTGACCTGCATATCACCGGTTTGGAGCAGTTCGGTGCCACGATTAAGCTGGAAGAGGGCTACGTGAAAGCCTCGGTTGATGGTCGCCTGAAAGGCGCGCATATCGTGATGGATAAGGTCAGCGTTGGCGCGACCGTGACCATTATGAGCGCGGCCACGCTAGCAACCGGCACTACCGTGATTGAGAATGCGGCCCGCGAGCCGGAAATCGTTGATACTGCTAATTTTCTGAATACGCTGGGTGCGAAAATCACTGGCGCAGGCAGCGACCGCATCACCATCGAAGGCGTGCAGCGCCTAGGCGGCGGCGTGTACCGCGTACTGCCTGACCGCATTGAAACCGGTACCTTCCTAGTCGCTGCGGCGATCTCCGGCGGTAAAGTGGTGTGCCGTGCGGCACAGCCTGACACCCTAGATGCCGTACTGGCTAAGCTGTGTGAAGCGGGTGCAGATATCGAAACCGGTGAAGACTGGATCAGCCTAGATATGCACGGTAAGCGGCCTAAGGCCGTCAATCTGCGCACCGCGCCGCATCCGGGCTTCCCAACCGATATGCAGGCACAGTTCAGCCTGCTGAACTTGGTGGCAGAAGGAACCGGTGTGATTACCGAAACCATCTTCGAGAACCGCTTTATGCACGTGCCAGAACTGGTACGCATGGGCGCGCACGGCGAGATCGAAAGCAACAGGCTGATCTGCCACGGGGTGGAAAAACTGTCCGGTGCCCAAGTCATGGCCACCGATCTGCGTGCTTCCGCCAGCCTTATTCTGGCGGGCTGTATCGCAGAAGGCACCACCATTGTGGATCGTATTTACCACATCGATCGTGGTTATGAGCACATTGAAGACAAGCTGACCGCTCTTGGGGCGAATATCCAGCGCGTAAGCGGCAGCAGTGAAGAGTAATCGCGTTGGAACTCCTTTCATGCTCCGGCAAAGCTTAACCGAATGCCATTGCTGAGCGATGTGGTCACAGCTGCAGCAGGTCAGTTTTGGCCGCTGCGTTCCGATAACCTTAAAGGCGCTGCTGATTAGCGCCAGCGTGCAGGTTTCGCGGGGAAGCTAAGCCGGTAAAGGTTTACGTGCGGAAGACTGACGCAGCGGCTGCGGCAGTACAGGGTCATGCTGTTCACCCGGCACCTCCACCATCTCCTCCTGCAGGGCGTTGATGCACTCTTCTGCCTCGCGCACCTGGCGCTGTGTTTTCTCACGCAGCTTTTCGGAGCTTTTGCCGAACTGCATGCGCTGCAGCTTAGCGACCAGCGCCTTCAGCCTGTTAATTTCGCTGGCGTACGCCGCCACCCGCTGCGAGAGCAGACGGTTATACTCCGCCATTTTGCGGATGGTGGTCTGCTACTCCTGCAGCAGTGCCCTGAGCCGGGCGTTTTCATCGGGCTATGAGGTATCCATGAACCCACTTCTGGGCTGCATAGATTTTCATGGGTAATGCCTCCGAAGTCTCACTGAATACAGCATTTAAATTGTTCTTCATTACTTGATACAATAAATAATGGGGCTGTCCTAGATAACTAAGATCATCTAGGATAGTGCCATGAGAAAAAGCAGACTCAGTCAGTACAAACAGGAACGGTTACTTGAACAGTTTATTGCAGGCTCCACAGCCCGTATTGCCGCAGAGCTGGTTGGTGTCCACAGGAACACTGCTGCATACTATTTTCACCGCCTCAGAGTGCTGATAGCCGAGCACGTAGATAGGCACTCCTGGTTTGATGGCGAGATTGAACTGGACGAAAGTTATTTTGGTGGTCGTCGTAAAGGTCAGCGTGGCAGAGGTGCTGCCGGAAAAGTGCCTGTTTTCGGGCTTCTCAAGCGTGGTGGTAAGGTGTATACCAAGGTCATACCCGATGCCAAATCACGCACATTACTGCCGATAATAGAGTCAAAAATTTACCCTGACAGCATCGTCTATACCGATAATTTTGCCAGTTATGATGTACTGGATGTGA
>NZ_MAYS01000076.1 GCF_001756855.1 Candidatus Erwinia dacicola
TTCGAGTGGGAATGGGGCAAGAGTGATTACGTTAAGCGCAGAACAACGTCAGCTGGCTAAGTTAATCCATGACTATGCCAATAGCTTTCCTGTATCAGTTATCGGTGACGAACAGCTGTTACAAGGGTGCTACGATTATATGGATGCTTTCAAACAAGTAATGGACAGCTCATCCAAGATCCAGATAGACTACATCTGTCAGCAGTACAGTGGATTTTTCCGTTTTGCCCGGATAATGGAACTGATAGCCCAGGGGATCGCTGACGGTATAGTTAAAGTTCCGAAAGAGCATTGACAGGTTAGGTTCTGCGCCGGAACCGCCGACATTTCCGAAACTCACGATTTTATCAACCGACACTTTTTACTGTCAGAATTAAACTGGCCATCCCGCCCGGGATGGAAGAAACGACAGCAAAATGAGGTCGCCGGCCGCAGCTGAAGCCAAAAAAATGCTGGCATCTCTGTTTTTCATGCGCGAAGCGCATAGAAGGCGGCATACCGTAGCTGATATGAAGCACAGAAAGCAAACCGCCGGGCCTTACTCCCCTGAACGGGGATGATGCACCCACTACCACCGTATCTGACCAGAGCCACGGCAACACGTTTACGCACGCTGCTGTGTGGTCACTGCCCCAGCCCCCTCCCTGCAAAGCCATAACGGGCTTACAGCGATGTTTACCGCTGAGTTAAGGCCGAAGCCCCGGTGAGCGGTCAGAATGGCGCTGTGCGACGTTCTGAGCGTGATTTACGGGGTCTTAACGGCTGTGACCAGCGGGAGCAGACG
Organism: Candidatus Erwinia dacicola; assembly: GCF_001756855.1. Lineage (GTDB taxonomy): Bacteria > Pseudomonadota > Gammaproteobacteria > Enterobacterales > Enterobacteriaceae > Erwinia > Erwinia dacicola. The sequence goes on from NZ_MAYS01000076.1 coordinate 785, forward strand.
TTTAGAGACTTAATTGCACATTTCGTGACTGTTTTTGCCCACTTTAGCGGGTGCTAACTTTGAGCGTAGCGATTTCCGAACCGACGCGAGCGTAGCTCGCTGTAAGGGCGGGCATTATAAGCTGTCCACAGGACAGCAGCCGAATAAGTTATTTACTTTAAAAGAAATAAAGATCTTACAGGATTTTTAAAAGATTAGTGGCAGTTTGTAAACACCCCGGATAGCACTGACTGAAGATCGCCTCTTGCAGTTAAATGTGTATAACGATAAATCGACATGGCCGCCTGATAAATCTTGCCAATTTTCGTGATAGTTCGCGCTGAAAATAGGGGTGATAGCCAGAATGTTGGTTAACAGGTGAGTGTTATTTGAGCGGGAACAGGGCAGGGGCGAGAGAAAACCTCCGAAACGAATCGGAGTAAGAAAACAGGGGGAACTAGCTGGGTGATAGCCGGGAAGTATACCGTCGCGATTTGACCATACGCATCCTGACGCGCTCGGCAATCAGCTCTTTGATGCTGGAGAATGTGAGACTCATGTGTTTGCCCTGACGGATCTCGCGGTTAACCTGAGCGCGAACGGATTGTTCTACTTCCTTCCGTGAGCGCTCGGCGTCACGTAAGGCGCGGGTGCGTTCTTCACCCTCGGCCTTACGTTTCAGGCGGTTCTCTTTAAAGCGGGAGTGGAACTTGCTCCAGCCCTAGCTAATCAGATCTCCGATATCGAGACGAGAGTGGCCGCGCCGTTCGCGCTGCTTGTTCTTCCACTCGGCACAGCCATTGCGGGCAGCAGCCACCGCTTCAGGGGATACGTCCAGCGCCTCAAAAAAAGCTCCGGTAAACGTGATGTCAGTCGGCATGTAACAGCCGATCTCCGGATCAAACGTTTTTTCGGAGTAAGTGACCAGACCGAAATCCTCAGCCAGCGAGCGCAGCGCACGGGTACACGAGTAATAGAGAGTCCACTTTTCTTTGTTTCCGTCGCAAGACCGCACTCCATCGCAATTGTCGTTAACGATGCATTAACACGGTTTATAAGCGGATCGTAGTGGTAGCAGATACCCTGTAGCAACGCCTCGATAGCCCGTAGTCGTAGAACTGGCGGCATACGGAAGCGCTTACCCTGCGAACGGGCAAATGCTACATGGAGAGTAAAGTCGTAACGTCTGGTGAAACCCTCAGCCTTAGCCATGAGCTTCTTGTTAAACGGTAGTGTCGCTTTCTCCTCATTGCTGCCTTTTTTCTTCGGCGCAACGAACTTCGGGAAAGGATTTTTGACTTGTCGGTACGCTGTAAGCGCTAGTGTTTTCGCACTATTCACACCCGCCCGCACTTATGCCGGTGCAAAGGGGTTGTATGTGATTATACATTTGCTATAATCCTTCACAGGCACGCTGCCTGCTTTTGGCCCCCTGATTATCTTCGTCCTGGCAAGTTCGAGAGATATTCGGGGGGTTTTTGCATTCAGGGGTTCGGCATTTGCCTGTTCCCCCATCCCTGGACGCTATTACCGGGAACGT
>NZ_MAYS01000077.1 GCF_001756855.1 Candidatus Erwinia dacicola
CAAAAGTCTGGCACAACGCAGCGACCGGATACCTCGCTCTTAGCCTGTCGACTACCGTGAACCGTTGAGTGCGTCCGACATTAAGAGCGCCGTAGCCTTTTTTAGGATTTCGTTCTCCATTTCAAGGCGTTGTATTTTCTTCCTCGCCTCACGCAGCTCGAGCTGTTCTGGCGTCAGAGGAAGCCCGGCGGGCGTTTTCCCCTGGCGCTCAAGTCGCAGCTTATTCACCCAACGGGTGATAGCCGAATGGCTTACGTTAACTGCCTCTGCGGCCTTAACGTAGGTATAGCCGTGGTCGACAACTAACTTCGCCGCTTCGAGCTTAAATTCTGGCGTGAAATGTTTAGCCATTGGGTCACCTGTGGTGTTGGGAAGGTGAGAATATCACCTTTCGATCAGGTGGCCAGTATCAGTGTGCCACTACAAAATCGCTCACGCTTAGTCGGGCTGAGTCCATGCCGGTAAACTTCATCGGAATCACAGCGGGGACAATGGACAGTTACGGTAGCCATAACAACACCTCAAATAATGCCAGAATATCACAAAATCCAACTATTCAGAGGCTTTACCAAGAAAGCCTAGATTTTTATAGCATAGTTGCTTTCTTAACCGAATGCCATTGGGATGCAACCACCGTCAGCCTGCGTGCCGTTAGCGGCCACTCCACCGTGCCACAGGTGTTTATCGGCGGGTGCCACTCGGCGACAACGATGATTCAGAGCAGTTCTTCGCGGCGTAAAACAAAAACGGGATGGGCATGCCCATCCCCTGCAAAAATTACCCAAGGGTCGGACTTGCCGACCCACAAACCTGCTACGCTAGGCGCTGCTTCGCTGCGGTAATCGCTTTCGATACCTGATGCGGCGAGACGCCGCCTTGGGCATTACGCTTGTCGAGACAGGATTGCAGCAACAGGATCGGGTAAACATCCTCGCCAATCACGCTGCTGAATTTCTGCAAATCAGATAACTTCAGTGCTTCCAGCGCCACGCCCCGCTTGATTGCTTCCACCACGGTTTCACCGACAATATGGTGCGCTTCACGGAACGGTACGCCTTTGGCAACCAGATAATCCGCCAGTTCGGTGGAGTTAGCATAGCCTTGCTCGGCCGCTTCTTGGCAGCGTGGGCGTTTTACCTGAATGCCATCCAGCACCAGTGCCGCCATATGCAGACAGTCAGACCAAGTATCGAGCGCATCGAATAGCCCTTCTTTATCTTCCTGCATATCTTTGTTGTACGCCAGCGGCAGCCCTTTCAGCGTCATGCTTATCGCGGTCAGGGCACCCTGCACGCGGCCCATTTTGCTGCGGATCAGCTCCAGCGCGTCCGGGTTTTTTTTCTGCGGCATCAGGGAAGAGCCGGAAGTCACTTTATCAGACAGCTCAACAAAACCCGCCTCACCGGTACTGAAGAAGATCAGATCTTCGGCGAAGCGCGACAGGTGCACCATACCGATTGACGCATCGGACAGCAGCTCCAGCACGTGATCGCGGTCGGAAACGGTATCGAGGCTGTTACGGGTGGCCGAGGCAAAACCTAACCAGCTGGCCAGCTGCTCGCGGTCGATTTCATACGCGGTTCCTGCCAGTGCGCCGCAGCCCAGCGGGCTGACGTCAAGGCGCTTTAACGTGTCCTGCAGGCGGCTTTCGTCGCGCGCCAGCATCTCAACATAGGCCAAGCACCAGTGTGCAAACGTCACCGGCTGGGCACGTTGCAGGTGAGTATAACCCGGCATCACCGCGTCCTGATTGGCTTCTGCGGTGGCGATCAGCGCCTGCTGGAACTGACGCGTGGCTATCAGCAGCAGCTCGCTGACCTGCGTCTTACACCACAGTTTAAGGTCGGTCGCGACCTGATCGTTACGGCTACGACCAGTGTGGAGTTTTTTGCCCAGCGAACCGACTTTGTCGATCAGCTTACCTTCCACCCAGCTGTGAATATCTTCGGCGTTACTTTCAAGAATCTGCTGTGGATTCGCGCGCACTTCTTCCAAAAGAACATTCAGCGCGCCTTCCAGCTGCTGCTGTTCTTCTGCTGTTAAGATATTCACGGTCACCAGCGCTTTGGACCAAGCAACGGAGCCGGTAATGTCCTGCTCTGCCAGACGATAGTCGAAGCGCAGTGAGTCATTGAATAACTTGAAACGTTGATCTGCAGCTTGCGTAAACCGTCCACCCCAAAGTGCCATGATGCATACTCCATTCAAATAATATAATAAGGGCGGCACATGTGCCGCCCCTACGAATGCCTGTAGGGGCGAGTTGCCTCGCCCGAAAATATTACTTCTTCTCGTTCAGCACGCGGATGCGTGAAGAGAGCGAGAACAGACGAATAAAGCCGCCAGCGTGACGGTAATCGTACACTTCGTCTTCGCCGAAAGTGGCAAACTCTTCAGAATAGAGGCTGTTAGCCGATTTCTTCTGAATCGCGGTCACTTGGCCCTTGTACAGCTGCAGCACCACTTCGCCGTTCACGTCTTCCGCCAGTGCAGCGGCAGAAGCTTGGATGGATTTACGCAGCGGTGCGAACCAGCGACCGTCGTAAACCACATAGGACATTTCCAAGCCCAACTGCTCACGCCATTTGAAGCTGTCGCGGTCCAGAACCAGCTGCTCAATCGCACGCAGTGCGTAAACCATGATGGTGCCGCCAGGGGTTTCGTAGCAGCCGCGAGATTTTATGCCCACCAGACGGTTTTCGACGATGTCGATACGGCCCACACCATGACGCGCACCAATGGCATTCAGTTTGTCCAAGCAGCCGAACGGACTAAGCGCTTCACCATTAACGGCAACCACGCGCCCTTTTTCAACGGAGACAGTGACCTGCTCAGGCTGATCCGGTGCTTCCAGTGGATCGATGGTCCATACCCAGCAATCTTTGTTCGGGGCATTCCACGGGCTTTCCAGCACGCCGCCTTCGGTAGAAACGTGCCACGCGTTTTCGTCACGGCTGTAGATTTTCTCCAGCGACGCGGTGGTCGAGATATTACGCTCTTTCAAGTAGTCTAGCAGGGCTTCACGGGAACGAAAGTTCCACTCACGCCATGGCACAACCACTTTTAGCTGTGGAACCAGCGCAGTGTAGGTGGTTTCAAAACGCACCTGGTCGTTACCTTTACCGGTGGCGCCGTGGCACAGGGCATCGGCACCGACTTTCAGCGCCAGCTCAACCTGCGCTTTAGCAATGATTGGGCGCGCCATTGACGTCCCCAGCAGGTAGGTGCCTTCGTACAGCGCACCGGTCTGTAGCACCGGATAAACGTACTCGCTGATGAACTCTTCACGCAGGTCCACTACGTGGCATTCTGAAGCACCAGACTGCAGCGCTTTTTGCTCAATGCCTTCCAGATCGCCACGCTCCTGACCGATATCCGCCACGAACGCCACCACTTCACAACCGCCGTAGTTCTCTTTCAGCCATGGAATGATGGCCGAAGTATCCAGACCGCCGGAGTAAGCCAGTACGATTTTTTTGATGCTTTTGTCTTGCATTGTCTTTTCCTTGAAAACGTTTCTGTTTAAGCGAGGATACGAGTGCCGATGGACACGCCGTTAAATAGGGTCGGCAGCTGTTCGGCATGGTGCCAGCTGGCGATATCCACCGGGCGACCTAGGGTGCGGGCAGCTTCCAGTGCGGCATTCACTTTCACGATCATACCGTCTGTAATCACCCCGTCGGCGATCAGCTGCCCGGCTTTTTCCGCCGTCACCTCTTCGATGCGCTGCTTGTTAGCATCGAGAATACCGCTAACGTCAGAGAGCAGGACCAGATCAGCACGCAGCGTAGCGGCCAGTGCCGTCGCCGCCTGGTCAGCGTTGACGTTCATCAGCAGACCATCAGCGGTGATGCTAATTGAGCTGACCACGGGCAGATAGCCTGCGCCCAGCAGCGTATTAATTAGGCGTGGGGAACCCGGCGTTGCCAGCCCCACGTGACCGAGTTCATCATCAAACTGTGCCACATCAACACTGCCGCCGTCGCCGAGACACAGGCCAACGGCATCAATGCTATGTTTTTTCGACCAGGCCAGCAGGGTTTTGTTCGCTGTACCCGCCAGCGCCCCGGTGATAATGTCGATCTGATCGACGGGAGTGACGCGCAAACCGTTTTTCTTCTTCACCGGCAGCGACAGCTTGCTCATCAGTTCATCGACCAAACGGCCGCCACCGTGAACGATCAGCAGCGGTCGCTGATGCGTGGTACGGTAGCTTACCAATGCAGTAAACAGACGTTCAAGCGCCTCTTCGCTGTCCAGCAGCACACCGCCTAACTTAATAATTAACGGATTGGTCATCAACTCAACTCGCTCTCTGTGATAGATAAAATTTTCAGTTTCCATCTGGTCGCTGATATTGTATTTTTATTCACTATTAGTGAATTAATATTTATATTATCCTACCCTAAGGACTGTCAACAGTGAAGATAAAATTACCCCCTTTTATTGAGATTTACCGCCAACTGATTGTAACACCATCAATCAGCGCCACCGACAGCGCGCTCGACCAGAGTAATGAAACTTTAATTAGTTTGCTGGCCGGCTGGTTCCGCGATCTGGGATTTAGCGTGGAAGTGCAGCCGGTGCCCGGCACGCGCAATAAATCCAACATGCTGGCGAAGAGCGGCGAAGGCGCAGGTGGCCTGCTGCTGGCTGGTCACACCGACACCGTGCCGTTCGACGATGGACGCTGGACGCGCGACCCGTTCACTCTGACCGAGCACGACAACAATCTTTACGGCCTCGGCACCGCCGATATGAAAGGGTTCTTCGCTTTTATTTTAGACACCCTGCATGATATTGACGTGTCAGTGCTGAAAAAGCCGCTGTATATTCTCGCCACCGCCGATGAAGAAACCACCATGGCCGGGGCGAAGTTCTTCTCTGAATCCACCACGCTACGCCCGGACTGCGCGATAATCGGTGAGCCGACCTCGCTGAAACCGGTGCGGGCGCATAAAGGCCATCTGTCTAACGTGATCCGCATTCAGGGCCAGTCCGGCCACTCCAGCGATCCGGGGCGCGGCGTCAATGCCATTGAGCTGATGCATGAGTCGATCACCCAGCTGATGGAGCTGCGTAACACGCTGAAGACACGCTTCCACCACGACAACTTCGCCATTCCTTATCCGACCATGAACTTCGGCCACATCAGCGGCGGTGACGCGGCCAACCGTATCTGCGCCTGCTGCGAGCTGCATATGGATATCCGCCCGCTGCCGGGGCTGACGCTGAGCGATCTTGATGAACTGCTGAATGACGCGTTGGCCCCGGTCAGTGCGCGCTGGCCGGGTCACCTGACCGTCGGTGAACTGCATCCGCCAATCCCGGGCTACGAGTGCCCGCGTGAGCACCAGCTGGTGCAGGTCGTGGAGAAACTGCTGGGGACCGAAACCGAAGTGGTGAACTACTGCACCGAAGCGCCGTTTATTCAGGAAATCTGCCCGACGCTGGTTTTAGGCCCGGGATCAATTAATCAGGCACACCAGCCGGATGAATTTATCGATACCGCATTTATTAAACCTACCCGCGAACTGATCGCCCAGGTGGTGCATCATTTCTGCTATCACTAAGTAAAAAAACGGGGCAATTGACTGTGAAAACAGCCGTTTGCCCCTAATTTCAATTATTCGGGATGATAAGAATAACTTATCTCACTCCGATGTCATTAAATTTCATAAATTCCCGCAAGTTAGCACCACAATGGGGCAGATTTAAGTCAATTGACGAATGGTTCTTAACGTGGCTAGATAAAAGGCTGCGTTATGCCCACAAGGGTGAAATAAAGTGACAAATACAAGAAGGGTGTCAGGGGTCATATGAACGAACAATATTCCGCAATGCGAAGTAATGTCAGTATGCTCGGCAAACTGCTCGGGGATACAATTAAGGATGCTCTGGGAGAGAACATTCTCGATCGGGTTGAAACAATCCGTAAGCTCTCCAAGTCATCACGTGCGGGAAATGATGCCCACCGTCAGGAACTACTGACCACGCTGCAAAATTTATCCAACGATGAACTGCTTCCGGTCGCCCGCGCGTTCAGCCAGTTCCTCAATCTGACCAACGTGGCCGAGCAGTACCACACCATTTCGCCAAAAGGCGAAGGCCCGAATCAGACAAAGCTGCTGGCGAAGACCTTTGAACGCCTGAAGCAGCAGTCGGACCTGACCGAAGCCGCCGTTCGTAAAGCCATTGAATCCCTATCGCTGGAACTTGTTCTTACCGCGCACCCGACTGAAATCACCCGCCGTACCCTGATCCACAAACTGGTGGAAGTGAACAGCTGCCTCAAGCAGTTAGATCACAACGAACTGTCTGACTATGACCGTGGGCAGATTATGCGCCGCCTGCGTCAGCTGGTTGCCCAGGCTTGGCATACCGACGAAATTCGTAAATACCGCCCTTCCCCGGTTGATGAAGCCAAATGGGGCTTTGCGGTGGTTGAAAATAGCCTGTGGGAAGGGGTGCCTAACTTCCTGCGCGAACTGAACGAGCAGGTTGAAGAGTCGTTTGGCTATCAGCTGCCGGTCGATTTTGTCCCGGTGCAGTTCACCTCATGGATGGGCGGTGACCGTGACGGCAACCCGAACGTCACCGCCGACATTACCCGCCATGTGCTGCAGCTAAGCCACTGGAAAGCTGCCGATTTGTTCCTGCGTGATATCGCCGTGCTGGTCTCCGAGCTGTCGATGTCCGAATGTACGCCAGAAGTGCGTGAACTGTGCGGCAACCCTGAAGCGCTGGAGCCGTACCGCGAGATCATGAAAAACCTGCGCGGCCAGCTGATGAGTACCCAAATCTACTTGGAGCGCCGTCTGAAGGGCGAGCGCCTGCCGCGCCCGGCCAACCTGCTGATCTCCAACGACCAGCTGTGGGCCCCCCTCTACACCTGCTATCAGTCACTGCAGGCGTGTGGCATGGGCATTATCGCCAACGGCCAGCTGCTCGACACCCTGCGCCGCGTGAAGTGCTTCGGCGTACCGCTGGTGCGTATCGATATCCGTCAGGAGAGCACCCGCCACACCGAAGCGATTGCCGAAATTACCCGCTACCTCGGCCTCGGTGATTATGAAAGCTGGCCAGAGGCCGACAAACAGGCCTTCCTGATCCGCGAACTGAGCTCTAAACGTCCGCTGCTGCCGCGCCAGTGGGAGCCAAGCGCCGACACCAAAGAGGTGCTGGATACCTGCCGCGTGGCGGCAGAAGTGCCAAAAGGCTCGATCGCGGCCTACGTAATCTCTATGGCGAAAACGCCGTCAGACGTGCTGACGGTTCATCTGCTGTTGAAAGAGTCCGGAATAAATTACGTGATGCCGGTAGCACCGCTGTTTGAAACCCTCTATGACCTGAACAACGCCAACGACGTGATGAGCCAGCTGCTGAATATCGACTGGTATCGCGGCCTGATTCAGGGCAAACAGATGGTGATGATTGGCTATTCCGACTCGGCGAAAGATGCCGGGGTGATGGCAGCCAGCTGGGCGCAGTATCAGGCTCAGGATGCGCTGATCAAAACCTGCGAGAAGGCCGGTACCACTCTGACGCTGTTCCACGGGCGCGGCGGTTCTATCGGCCGTGGCGGCGCACCGGCACATGCCGCGCTGCTATCACAGCCTCCGGGCAGCCTGAAGGGCGGCCTGCGCGTCACCGAACAGGGCGAGATGATCCGCTTTAAATACGGCCTGCCGGAAGTGACCATCAGCAGCCTGTCGCTCTACACCGGGGCGATTCTCGAGGCCAACTTGCTGCCGCCGCCGGAGCCAAAAGCGGAGTGGCGCGAGATCATGGACCAGCTGTCCGACGTCTCCTGCAATATGTACCGCGGCTACGTGCGCGAGCATGCGGATTTCGTGCCGTACTTCCGCTCGGCAACGCCGGAGCTGGAGCTGGCGAAGCTGCCGCTGGGTTCACGCCCGGCCAAGCGCCGTCCGACTGGCGGCGTCGAGTCGCTGCGCGCCATTCCGTGGATCTTCGCGTGGACGCAGAACCGCCTGATGCTGCCGGCCTGGCTGGGTGCCGGTGCTGGCCTGCAGAAAACGATGGAAGATGGCCACCAGGGCACGCTGGAAACCATGTGCCGTGACTGGCCGTTCTTCTCTACCCGCTTGGGCATGCTGGAAATGGTGTTCTCGAAGGCTGACCTGTGGTTGGCGGAATACTACGATCAGCGTCTGGTAGACAAATCGCTGTGGTCGCTGGGTAAACAGCTGCGCGATCAGCTGGATTCAGATATCAAAGCCGTGCTGACCATCGCCAACGACTCGCATCTGATGGCCGACCAGCCGTGGATTGCTGAGTCGATTGCGCTGCGTAACGTCTATACCGATCCGCTGAACGTGCTGCAAGCTGAGCTGCTGCACCGTTCACGCCAGCAGGAAGCAGAAGGCGGCAAGCCGGATGCCCGCGTTGAGCAGGCGCTGATGGTAACCATCGCCGGAGTAGCGGCGGGGATGCGCAATACCGGTTAAATCGGTGACACGGACCGATCGGAAAAAATGATCGGCCCATACAAAACCGTAGAGGCGGACCCTCTTTTTCGCTCCGTCCTGAAACGCAAAAAAGGCCGCTTATGCGGCCTTTTTTTCGTCTGGTCCATCAATGTCATGCACTCACCGCCGCTCTAGGGCGCACGCCCAGCGTGTGGCAGATGGCGTAGCTCAGCTCGGCGCGGTTCAGGGTATAGAAGTGGAAGTCCTTCACGCCTTCGCGGCTGAGGATCTTCACCATATCCATCGCCACGTTGGCACCGACCATTTTGCGGGTTTCCGGGTCGTTATCCAGCCCTTCAAACATGCTGGTCATCCAGCCCGGCACGCGCACGTTGGTCATGGCGGCGAAATGCTGCAGCTGCTTGAAGTTCGATACCGGCAGGATGCCCGGCACGATCTCGACATCAATGCCGGTCAACACGCAGCGGTCGCGAAAGCGCAGATAGCTCTCCACATCGAAGAAGAACTGGGTGATGGCACGGTTGGCACCCGCATCGATTTTACGCTTGAGGTTAATCAGATCCGCCTGGGCGCTTTTCGCTTCCGGATGCACCTCCGGGTAAGCCGCCACGGAAATATCGAAATCACCCACCTCTTTCAGCAGCGCAACCAAATCCGCCCCATACATTTTCAGCTTGCCAGCGCCCGGCGGCAGGTCACCGCGCAGCGCGACGATATGACGAATGCCATTATTCCAGTAATCCTGAGCAATATTCCGCAGCTCATCGCGGCTGGCATCAATGCAGGTCAGGTGCGGAGCAGCTTCCAGACCGGTGCGATTCTTGATGCCTTTAATGATGCTATGCGTACGGTCGCGCTCGCCGGAGTTAGCACCATAGGTCACCGAAACGAATTTCGGCTTCAGGCTGCTGAAGCGATCGATTGAGTTCCACAGGGTATCTTCCATTTCACTGGTGCGCGGCGGAAAGAACTCGAATGAAACATTAATCTGCCTGTTAATCTCGGTCAGACTCTGATTCAGTGCTTCGCGCTGATTTGCATGGAAAAAACTCATACCCAGTTACCTCATCGATCGCTTTGGCTTATTTCTTCGCCGTTACACGTCTATCCGTTTAGACGTCCAGACATTCAAAATGACGGAATTTGCCTATTCAGTCAACAGAAAAATGATGGTGTGCCATGACAGACCAGCAAGGGTTATGAGGGAAATTCATGCAAACGTTGTGCAGGGGCTAGGCATGCCTAGCCCAAATCAGGGGGGGGGGAGGATTACAGCAGCTGTGCCAAACGATTCAGGTCAGACTGAATTGCCCCAGCAGTGACATCGCACCCGGTGCCCAGGCCGCGGATCACCAGCGGCTCTCAATGGCGAAGACGTTATCGCACGGCAGCAGCGCCGCTGAGCGACTCCTGATCCCAACCGCTTCATCCTCGAAGAACGTAGCGCCCTTACAGGGCG
>NZ_MAYS01000078.1 GCF_001756855.1 Candidatus Erwinia dacicola
ATTATACTTTGGTCTATGACAAAATAAACTGATATTCGACGAGGAAGACACTGCGTTTTCCTGATGCATGTTCACTTGGTATTCGTCGCCAAATATCGACGACAGATATTTGATCTTGATGCCATCGAAAAGCTACGCAGCTACTTTGCCAGCGTATGCGCTGATTTTGATGTTGAACTGGTTGAAATGGACGGCGAATGCGACTATGTGCATTTGCTGATCAATTATCCGCTAAAACTGGCAATATCAAAAATATGTCACATCAGGTAGAGCTGAATATCGGGAGCGATCTGCAGCGAATCCGCATTAACAGCACGCTGGTTGGCGAGGTGATTGGTTTGATTTTGTATCTGCCGTCGCTGGTGCTGTAAGAAAAAAGGGCTGACCGAAAAAGAGGGTCAACCTCTACACGAGTTCCGTGAACGCCGCACCATCATTACGGGCTGACCATCAGCCCCTACAGATCTTGTGGGAATCGACCGCTTTTCTGGTCGACCCATAACCGCAACAATTATCTGGGCTTCAACAACATATACACGCTGATAGCGAAGAACGCCGCGCTTGGCAGCAGTGCGCCGAAGATTGGCGGGATGTTATACACCAAGCTCAGCGGGCCGAAAATCTGGTCCAGCACGTAGAATAGGAAGCCGAAGCTTATCCCGGTTACCACGCGCATCCCCATCGACACGCTTCGCAGCGATCCAAAGATAAACGACAGCGCCATCAGCATCATCACCGCCACCGACAGCGGCTGGAAGATTTTACTCCACATATTCAGCTGGTAGCGCCCGGACATCTGACCGCTCTGCTTCAGATATTTTGAGTAGTTATACAGGCCGGTAATAGACAGCGCCGCCGGGTCCAAGGCCACCACGCCCAGCTTGTCCGGTGTCAGCGTGGTTTTCCACTCGCCGGTCAGCGTCTGGCTGCCTCTCACCTGCTGCGGGTCAGTCAGGTCTGATTCATCGACCTGCGCCAGCGCCCACGCTCTTTTATTCGCATCGTACTTCGCCGATGCCGCGTAGCGCACCGATTGCAGGCGGCGCTCTTTGTTAAAGCTGTAGATGCTGATGCCCGCCAGCTGGTTGTCGTCGCGAATACGTTCGATAAAGATAAAGTTATTCCCGTCCTTCGCCCACAGCCCGCTCTGCGTGGAGAGCAGCGAACCGCCCACTAGCTGCTGCGCACGGTAGTTACGCGCCATCTGCTCGCCCTGTGGGGCGACAAACTCACCAATCGCCATGGTCAGCAGCACCAGCGGGATCGCGGTTTTCATCACCGAGGCGGCAATCTGCATGCGGGTAAAGCCGGATGCCTGCATCACCACCAGCTCGCTGCGCTGTGCCAGCGTTCCGAGGCCCAGCAGTGCCCCCAGCAGCGCCGCCATTGGGAAGAAGATCTCAATATCTTTCGGCACACTGAGGATTGTGTACAGCCCGGCACCGAGCGCGGTGTAGTCACCCTGCCCGGTTTTACGCAGCTGATCGACAAACTTAATGATGCCGGAGAGCGACACCAGTATGCACAGCGTCGCCATGATGGTGTTGAAAATCGTTTTACCGATATATCTGTCAAGAACGCCAAACATCAGACCGATCCTCCGCGAGTAAAGCGTGCGCGCAGGCGGCGCATCGGTACGGTATCCCAAGCGTTCAGCAGTATCGCCAGCCCAAGATAAGCTAGGTTAACCACCCACATCCAGATCGCCGGGTCAAGGCACCCTTTGCCGCCGCTGGCGCGTAACGAGCTCTGCAACAGGAAAAAAATCAGGTACAGCAGCATGGCAGGCAGCATCGACAGCACGCGGCCCTGGCGTGGGTTGACCACGCTGAGCGGCACTACCATCAGCGCCATCACCAGCACCGAGAACACCAGCGTCAGACGCCAGTGCTGCTCGCTGCGGAAATCGGGTTTATCGGACCGCCACAGGGCTTTCATATCCATCTGTTCGGAATCATTTGGATCCAGAATCGCTTCCTTGTGGCCGACAATCGCCTGATAATTTTTGAAATCGGTAATGCGGAAGTCGTGCAACAGCGCGATGCCCTCGAAACGCGTGCCGCTATCCAGCGTCACCACCTGCGAACCATCGGCACGCTGCGACATATGTCCATGATCGGCCACCACCACGGACGGGCGGGCATTGCCCTTCGGGCGCATCTGCGCCAAGAACACGTTGTCAAAGGTGTTGCCTTTAGTGTTCTCGATAAACAGTACCGACTGGCCATCGCCCGACTGCTGAAACTGCCCGGCCGCGAGTGCAGCCGCACCCGGGTTGACTTTTGCATTCTGTATAACTTCGCTTTGATAGCGCGAGGACCACGGCCCAAGGAACCCGACGTTAACCGCTGCCAGCAGCGCGGTAAACAGCATCAGGATCATCGCCGCCTTCACCAGCACGCTCTTGCCTAAACCACAGGCGTGCATCACCGTGATTTCGCTCTCGGTGTATAACCGGCCAAGCATCATCAAAATGGCTAAAAACAGGCTTAACGGCAGGATTAGTTGCGCCATTTCCGGCACGCCAAGGCCCAATAATGTGAGTACTAAATTTGTTGGAATCTCGCCATCCACCGCGGCTCCCAAAATCCTGAATAACTTCTGGCAAAAGAAGATCAGCAGCAGGATGAACAGGATAGCCAACTGGCTTTTGAGCGTTTCCCGAACCAGATATCTAATGATGATCACGCTGAGTACGCCTGTGAAAACTTGTTTTTTTGCAGAAAAATCGCTAGTTTCATCGCTTACACGCCATTTTTTCTATCAATGACCCAAGTCATAGCTAAAATAGTATGACAACTATCACGTTCTGGTGATGCAAAAAAACTTATTATCACCAGAACTCAATCTGACAGCGACATATTGCACTAGAGCTATACGGTACGAAAGCGGTCCATTCTAGCCGGAGCAAGCGTCGTTGTCTTTAAGTTCAGGAGAGTGCATGGAGTTCAGTGTAAAAAGCGGTAGCCCGGAAAAACAGCGCAGTGCCTGTATTGTAGTAGGCGTGTTTGAACCGCGCCGCTTGTCACCGATTGCTGAACAGCTCGATAAGATCAGCGATGGCTACATCAGTGCCCTGCTGCGCCGTGGTGAACTGGAAGGGAAAATCGGTCAGACGCTTCTGCTGCATCATGTGCCGAACATTCTCTCTGAGCGCATCCTTTTGATCGGCTGCGGCAAAGAACGTGAGCTGGACGAGCGCCACTACAAGCAGGTTATTCAGAAAACAATTAACACCCTGAATGATACCGGTTCGATGGAAGCCGTCTGTTTTCTGACCGAGCTGCACGTGAAAGGTCGCAATCCTTACTGGAAAGTGCGTCAGGCGGTGGAAACCTCCAAAGAGACGCTGTATAGCTTCGACCAGCTGAAAAGCAACAAGGTCGAGCCGCGCCGTCCGCTGCGTAAAATGGTGTTCAACGTGCCAACGCGCCGTGAGCTGACCAGCGGCGAGCGTGCTATCCAGCACGGCCTAGCCGTTGCGGCGGGCGTGAAGGCAGCGAAAGATCTCGGCAATATGCCGCCAAACATCTGTAATGCCGCGTACTTGGCCTCGCAGGCGAGCCAGCTGGCGGACGCGTGGAGCAATATCACCACCCGCGTCATCGGCGAACAGCAAATGAAAGAGCTGGGCATGAACGCCTATCTCGCCGTCGGTGCCGAATCGCAGAACGAATCGCTGATGTCGGTGATTGAGTACAAAGGCAACCTAGATGCGGATGCGCGCCCGATTGTGCTGGTCGGTAAAGGCGTCACCTTCGACACCGGCGGGATCTCGCTGAAGCCGGGCGAAGCGATGGACGAGATGAAGTATGACATGTGCGGTGCGGCGTCGGTGTACGGCGTAATGCGCATGGTGGTCGAGCTGGGCCTGCCGCTTAACGTGGTCGGCGTGCTGGCGGGCTGTGAAAACATGCCTGGCAGCCGCGCGTATCGCCCGGGTGACGTGCTGACAACCATGTCCGGCCAGACGGTTGAAGTTTTGAACACCGATGCCGAAGGTCGCTTGGTGCTGTGCGATGCCCTGACCTACGTCGAGCGTTTCAATCCGGACGTGGTGATCGACGTAGCGACCCTGACAGGCGCCTGCGTGATCGCGCTCGGCCACCATATCAGCGGCCTGCTGTCGAACCATAACCCGCTGGCGCACGAGTTGATTGGCGCATCCGAGCAGGCGGGTGACCGCGCATGGCGTCTGCCGATGGACGATGAGTATCAGGAGCAGTTGGACTCCAACTTTGCCGATATGGCGAACATTGGTGGCCGTCCCGGCGGTGCGATTACCGCGGCCTGCTTCTTGGCGCGCTTCACCCGTAAGTACAACTGGGCACACCTCGACGTAGCCGGTACGGCTTGGCGCTCCGGCAAGGCCAAAGGGGCAACAGGTCGTCCGGTCGCCCTGCTGTCGCAGTTCCTGCTCAACCGTGCGGGTCTGAACGGCGACGATTAATCGTTAAGCCTTTGTAGGGGCTAGGCATGCCTAGCCCCTGCGGAAATAACCGAACCCAATTGGCATCATTATGAAAAAAGCAACTTTCTATCTACTGGAAACCGACACCCCGGTTGACGGGCTGAGTGCGCAGGAAGCGCTGGTCTGTGACCTAGCCGAGGCGCGCTGGCGGGAAGGGAAACGCGTGCTGGTTGCCTGCCAAGATGAAGCCCAAGCTACCCGCCTAGATGAAGCCCTGTGGCAGCGTCCAGCCAGCGCCTTTGTGCCGCATAACCTAGCGGGTGAAGGGCCGAAATATGGCGCACCGGTCGAACTGACCTGGCTGCAGCGGCGCGGAAACTCGCCTCGTGACCTGCTGATCAGCCTGCTGCTGCAGTTTGCAGATTTTGCCACAACTTTCTATGAAGTGATAGACTTCGTTCCCTATGAAGCATCCTTGAAACAGCTGGCGCGCGACCGCTACAAAGCGTATCGCAGCGTTGGATTCCACTTGAATACGGCAACCCCCCCCCTTGCCTAAGACATAGCAGAAATGGAAAAGACATATAACCCGCAAGATATCGAGCAGCCGCTCTACGAGCACTGGGAACAACAGGGCTACTCCAAACCGAATGGCGATACCAGCCAAGAAAGCTTCTGCATCATGATCCCGCCGCCGAACGTCACCGGTAGCTTGCATATGGGTCACGCCTTCCAGCAGACCATCATGGACACCATGATCCGCTACCAGCGCATGCAGGGTAAAAACACCCTGTGGCAAGCAGGTACCGATCACGCGGGCATCGCCACGCAAATGGTGGTTGAGCGTAAGATCGCCGTCCAAGAGGGCAAAACCCGTAAAGATTACGGTCGTGATGCGTTCATCGAAAAAATCTGGCAGTGGAAGGCCGAGTCTGGCGGCACCATCACCCGTCAGATGCGCCGTCTAGGCAACTCCGTGGACTGGGAGCACGAGCGCTTCACCATGGATGAAGGCCTGTCGAACGCGGTGAAAGAAGTGTTCGTGCGCCTGCACAAAGAGAACCTAATCTACCGTGGCAAGCGCTTGGTAAACTGGGATCCGAAACTGCGCACCGCAATCTCTGACCTCGAAGTGGAAAACCGCGAGTCGAAAGGCTCGATGTGGCACATCCGCTACCCGCTGGCTGACGGCGTGACAACCGCTGAAGGTAAAGATTACCTAGTGGTTGCCACCACCCGTCCGGAAACCATACTCGGTGATACCGGCGTGGCAGTCAACTCGGAAGATCAGCGCTACAAAGATCTGATCGGCAAATTCCTCGTGCTGCCACTGGTCGGCCGCCGCATTCCGATTGTGGGCGATGAGCATGCCGATATGGAGAAAGGCACTGGCTGCATGAAGATCACCCCGGCACACGACTTCAACGACTACGAAGTGGGCCGTCGTCACAAGTTGCCGATGATCAACATCCTGACCTTCGACGGTGATATCCGCGAAAACGCCCAAGTTTACGACACCAACGGCAAAGAGTCTGACGCTGGAAACCTGACCATTCCGGCAGCGTTCCAAAAACTGGAACGCTTTGCGGCGCGTAAAGCGATTGTCGCGGCGATTGATGCACTCGGCCTGCT
This sequence comes from Candidatus Erwinia dacicola, assembly GCF_001756855.1. Taxonomy (GTDB): domain Bacteria; phylum Pseudomonadota; class Gammaproteobacteria; order Enterobacterales; family Enterobacteriaceae; genus Erwinia; species Erwinia dacicola. Next base: position 6,044 of record NZ_MAYS01000078.1, read on the forward strand.
AGATGAGATCAAACCGCACGACCTGACCGTACCTTACGGCGACCGTGGCGGCGTGGTGATCGAGCCGATGCTGACCGACCAGTGGTACGTGCGCACTGCTCCACTGGCGAAAGTGGCGGTAGAAGCGGTGGAACAGGGTGATATCCAGTTCGTGCCGAAGCAGTATGAGAACATGTATTTCTCTTGGATGCGTGACATTCAGGACTGGTGCATCTCACGCCAGCTGTGGTGGGGCCACCGTATTCCGGCTTGGTACGATGCCGAAGGCAACGTCTATGTGGCGCGCAGCGAAGAAGAAGCGCGTGCGGAAAACAACATCGCGGCTGACGTGGTGCTTACCCAAGACGAAGACGTGCTCGACACTTGGTTCTCCTCCGGCCTGTGGACCTTCTCCACCCTCGGCTGGCCGGAGAACACCGAAGCGCTGCGCACCTTCCACCCGACCAGCGTGCTGGTCAGCGGCTTCGACATCATCTTCTTCTGGATTGCGCGCATGATCATGCTGACCATGCACTTCATCAAGGACGAAGATGGTAAGCCGCAGGTGCCGTCTAAAACCGTGTACATGACCGGCCTTATCCGCGACGATGAAGGGCAAAAAATGTCCAAATCGAAGGGTAACGTTATCGATCCGCTGGATATGGTTGACGGGATTTCGCTGGAAGACCTGCTGGAAAAACGAATCGGTAACATGATGCAGCCGCAGCTGGCGGAGAAGATCCGCAAGCGCACCGAGAAGCAGTTCCCGAACGGCATTGAGCCGCACGGCACCGATGCCCTGCGCTTTACGTTGGCGGCGCTGGCCTCAACCGGCCGCGACATCAACTGGGATATGAAGCGCTTGGAAGGTTACCGCAACTTCTGTAACAAGCTGTGGAACGCCAGCCGCTTTGTGCTGATTAACACCCAAGAGCACGACTGCGGCTTCAACGGTGGCAAGCTGGAACTTTCGCTGGCAGATCGCTGGATCCTCGCGGAATTCAACGAAACCGTGAAGGCCTACCGCGGCGCACTGGACAGCTACCGCTTCGATATCGCCGCCAACATCCTGTATGAGTTCACTTGGAACCAGTTCTGCGACTGGTATCTGGAGCTGGCTAAGCCAGTGATGAACGGCGGAACTGAAGCCCAGTTGCGCGGCACGCGTAATACGCTGGTGACGGTTCTGGAAGCGCTGCTGCGCCTAGCGCACCCCATCATTCCATTTATTACCGAAACCATCTGGCAACAGGTAAAAGTGCTGAAGGACATCAACGACGACACCATCATGCTGCAGTCGATGCCGGAGTTCAGCGCAAGCCGAGTTGATGCCGTTGCGATGGCCGATACCGAATGGCTGAAGCAGGCTATCGTCGCGGTGCGTAATATTCGCAACGAGATGAAGATCTCCCCGGCTAAGCCGCTGGACATGCTGCTGCGCAGTGCCAGTGCTGACGTGGTGCGTCGCGTTAACGACAACCACAATTTTCTAAAAACCTTGGCGCGCCTCACCACGCTGGAGCTGCTGCCAGCGGGTAAAAAAGGCCCGGTTGCCGTGACCAAGCTGGTTGACGGTGCTGAGCTGCTGATCCCGATGGCGGACTTGGTGGATAAAGCAGCCGAGTTGGAGCGTCTGGCGAAGGAAGTGGCGAAAGTGGAAGTGGAGATGGGAAAAATCACCACTAAGCTGGGCAGCGAAGGATTTGTGGCGCGTGCACCGGAAGCGGTGGTGGCGAAAGAGCGTGAGCGCCTAGCCGATTTCAAACAGGCCAAGAGCAAGCTGATTGAGCAGCAGGCGGTTATCGCCGCGTTGTAATATCAGCAATATCAGCGGGAGGAGCATGCCCCTGAGGGATCCCCAGA
>NZ_MAYS01000079.1 GCF_001756855.1 Candidatus Erwinia dacicola
CGTCTGGCACCGCCTCTTCTTCAAAAAGAAGACCGTGGAAACCATCTGGCACAGCGCCGTTATCCGCCTGCTGCGCGGCAGCTACGGGCACAGTACGGCCGGTACTGGAAGGTACACTTCGCGAAGAAGACCCGGGTGGGGTGGCACAGCATGAAGTACCTTGGCCGGTACCTGAAGCGCCCGCTTGTGTCGGCTTCCCGCCTGCAGCACTACTGTAGCGGCACGGTAATTCATCACTATCTCGATCACCGCACGGGGAAACTGAAACTAGGAAGAGATGATCGGGCGCTGCATTTTAAGATGGTGCGTTACTCGGGATTTCTGGCAAACCGCAAAAGGGGAACGCTGATCCCCCTAGTGTATGAAGCCCTGCAGATGCAGACGCGGGAAAAACCGGAGAAGCCGGGATTCGCGGTGCTGATGAAGGGGTTTCTGGGTACAGATCCATTCGATATGCCTTCTCTGCAAAGGTCGGCTGCGCTTTGCAGGCGCTCAGTCTGGCATGCATGCAACGGAATTTCTGTCAGAAAGGCTGTGTGTAATGGATAAAAAAACGATGGCTGCGTATGCACTGAATTGGAACAGTGCGTCTAAAAAATGGCTTTCTAGTTGAAATTGCATCAGAGACGACATGTTCACACACAGACTCACGTATAACAGCGTTATCACAGGGATGGTTGGCGATGCAATCCATGGTCAGGCGCATCTCAAAAGATGCGCCTCAATTTCCTAACCATCAAGCCAGACCGTTAGAGAACCGTGTTGTCTGAGTGCTTTGTTGTATGCGGGCCAATTGGTGATTTTTAAACTTTTGCTTTGTCATGGGGCCTAATGTTGAAATGAATTTAGCGATCAGGGTCGCTAGTCACCTAAAAGTTCGACTTATTCAACATTTAATATAGCCCTTCAGCCCAAAAATATTATTATAACAATAAATACCATACTATTCAATAGTCCTTGACTATTAAATTAAGCAAATTTATCGCAATTAATCGCTTGAATAGATCAATATTATTGATCTGGTTCAGGTATTAACCTATAATGCTCTATGGTCAGTGCTGGTCAGTCAGCGTTGGTCGTTGGTTTAAGTTAAAGACATTAATTTAAGCAATACCTTTTTAATATAAGGGTTAATAATGATTAAAGGAATTATCGCACTAGCACCAGCCGCTCTGATTGTAGCCATGACGGGAAATGCACAAGCGGCCTTTCAGGCTGACGTTACGCTGCAAGGTACCATCGTTGATACCACCTGTGAAGTGACAGCTAACCATGGGGCCGCTACTTTGAATGTAGGGTCTTACGATAAAACTCAGTTTACTGCCGCGAAAAAAAAGGTGGGTAACGAGCCTCTGTCTGTGACTTTGACTAATTGTAGCGCTGAAGCAAAGGGGGCATTGCAGGTAACCGGAGTGGTTGGAGCAGAAAACAATGTATTTCTCAGCGATGTTGGGCAGACTGTAGGTTTTATGTTGACAAAGGAAGATAACACGACAGTGGTCGTTAACGGCACTAGCATTCCTGTTACTGCAGGTAAAGATGGCACACTGACTTATACTTTCAACGCTGGCATGGCCGTGTTAAATCAAGGAGCTGTTCAGCCGGGTAGTTATCACGCACCAATCAAAATATCCTATGTAAATAACTGATATTATGAAGTTACATCAAAATCTGAGTATGATTTTATGCTTAAGCACTGTGTGGATTCAGCCAACGCTAGCCAGTATTAGCATTGGTTCGTCACGCATCATCTTTCCCAGTGTGGAAAATAGCCAAAGTGTTGAGATTAATAATCGTTCTTCAAATCAACCCTATCTTATTAAAGTCGATATTTCAGACAGTCTTTTGTCTAAATCCTCAGATGGCACGTTTATAGCTACACCTGCGCTATTTCGTATTGAACCCGGGGTTAGCAATAAGGTGCGTATCTTAAAAAAGGCAAATGCATTACCCCAAGATCATGAATCAGTATTTTATTTTAATGTACTAGCTATTCCCGCGAGTAAGTTGGGGAAGGTCGCTGATAGAAATAATCTCGGGGGTTCGCTTCAAGTGGCGACAGGCAATACCATCAAACTATTTTACAGACCAAATGATTTATCAATGATGCAGAAAGAGGCAATGGGGAAGTTGCAATTTTCCAAGCAAGGAAACAACGTTCGAGTTTCAAATCCAACGCCCTACTTCATTTCGCTGAACCAATTAGTGATTGGCGGAAAAAATATTAAGTTAGATGTAATTAAAAGCACTAGTATGGTGGCCCCTTTCTCCGACAATGTCTATTCCGACATTGTTGGTACAGGTATTGCGATATGGAAAGCAATCAATGATTATGGTGGAGAGGAGACGTTCCATGCAACTGTTGACTAAATATATCGCTCCCGCTGTGCGTTTTTTTTCATCTGGCATATTGGCAAATACATAGATGTGATGAAAAATTTCAATATATTTGGGGGGAACCTCACAACCCGTCGCTTTGTTCTGAGCCTGTGCCTGTTGGCAGTAGTGCCTAGTGCGCAAGCGGTCGATGTGGTGTTCTCCGCAACTTTTCAGGCTCCGACCTGTCAAGTATCTGCACCGCCTACTCTTGATTTTGGCTCGGTACAATCAGCCAGTGTTAAACATGGTGATACCCTGAAGAATTCACTAAATCTGGATATTACGCTATCGCAGTGTGCTGGTTTTATCGGAACAGTAAAAAAACCGGGTGTCACCGTGACAGGGATTGGCAATGCTGATGCGGGTGACTTCCTGTTTCGCCAGCCCACTTCCCAAGCCGTAGGTTACGGTGTGCTCATTACCACCGCAACCGGCGCTGTTGTTGCCAACAATACCTTTGTAACCAGCGAAAGCTTCGGCGCTGGTAGCACCACTATTCCACTGAAAGCATCGCTGTCTTGCGGCAATAAGTGCGCTAATGCTATTAGCGGCATGTTGACGGCCGCCGTTACCTTTAATTTCTCCTGGCAGTAAAGGAAGGCTCGTTTGCATATAATCCGTTTGATTTTACTGTACGTTTTACTGATATTTAGCCTGTGGAGTAATCCTATGTCGTTGGTGATGGCGGGCGAGGGAGGAATTAGCCTCAACCGTACACGCATAATTTATCATTCAACGGACAACGCGCAGACGCTGACCATACAAAACCAAGGTTCCCGTCCTTATTTGGTTCAATCTGCCGTTGTTATGTCGGGAGAAGGCCATGAAATAGCCCCATTTATAACCATGCCCCCACTGTTTCGTTTAGAAAAAAACAGGCAAAACGCCTTGCGAATATTGCGCAAGGGAGGTGCAGTAATGTCCCCTGATCGTGAGTCGGTATTTTATTTTATCGCGATCGCGATACCGGGCACGGCACAACCCAAAGAGGCTGATACTGACTTGATGACAGCGCACGTTTCCGTGGGGATCCAAAACACGGTCAAACTATTTTACCGCCCAGCTGGGTTGACAATGGCTGCAGAGGAGGCTGAAGGGCGCTTAACGTTTGATTATCTGGCAGGCAAGGTCCTAGTCACTAACCCTACCCCTTATTACCTGACCCTATCCAGTCTAATATTTGACGGAATGGAGGTCAAGGGTCGTGAGACCGTACCGATGATTTCACCGTTTTCGCAGGCTCGTTATACGGCGGTCGGTCCGGTTCATAAGGCACAGTGGACGGTGATTAATGACTATGGAGGTAATAGCCGCCTGTACAGTTCAACGGTATCAAACAAGGGGGGGGGAGCATAATGTTTTCGCAAAAAATGCTTTTACTCATGGTAGCTGTGTTGCCGTGCCATGCAAATGTAGCTTCGCCATCCGGGATAACGTTGAATCAATTCCGCATTATTTATCCAGCCTCGGCGGAAAAAGGCATTACTTGGTCACTGACCAACAACACAAATCGTACCTATTTGATGCAGTCGTGGATTCGGCCGATGGATTTTTCCACTGGGTTACCACTGGCTGAGGGCGATACCAGGAAGGCGAAAGCGGCGATCCCGCTATTGGTGACACCGCCGCTTGAACGAGTCGAGGCAGGCCAGTCGTTGACCCTGCGTATACGCCTCACCGAACGCACACTACCGCAGGATCATGAATCGGTGTTTTATCTGTCGGTAAAGGGGATCCCATCAGTATCAGAAAAAAACACCCAAGTTGGCGGGCAGGTGGTGGTCGCAGTGGTGCACAACATTAAGTTGTTCTATCGCCCTAAAGGATTACCGGAGAGCGGTGTCGTCACCGCGTCAAGTCAGCTTCGTTTTAGTCAGCGCAGCGACTTATTGGTAGTTGACAACCCCACGCCTTTTTACATCAGTTTTAGCCGGGTAACGGTAGGTGGGAAACCTTTGCCAGCAGACGCATTACGCAAACTGGTTCCTCCTAAGGGGCAGCAGAGCTACCCCCTGCCTCGTGGTACCTCTGATTTAGTGGAATGGCAGATCGTAGATGAAGACAGCCAAGCAAGTCCCTTACAGCACCAAGAGCTGTAAGGCTGTAAGGCTGGATAACTTGATAGATAGTGTTGAATAAAAAGCAGAGACTCATGTTGAGTAGATCATTGACCTCCCAATACAGGCTGAGTACCAATATGAGTATTGCCAGAGTGCGCGCTTTCCTGCGTAAAACCCTGTCTTTTTTTATAGTTATGGGATGTCGAAGCGTATGGGCATCCGATTATTTTGATCCGGAACTGTTGTCACTCGGAGCTAACCATTCTGATGTAGATCTGTCTGCCTTTGCCAGTGCGGGGGGGGCTGCCGAAGGCAAGTACGTTGTCACCCTGTTTATCAACCAGCGCGAGACGGTATCACGGGAGTTGGTGTTCAGTAAAAATGCGCAGGGGAATATTGTGGCACAGCTGACACCTGCGTTATTAGCCGAACTAGGGGTGAACGTTGATCACTTGCCTGCGCTGCAGACATTACAGAAAGATAAACCGGTAGGTGATCTGGCCGCACTAATCCCCCAGTCGACGGTCTCGTTTGATTTATCGCGGTTACGGCTGGATATCAGTATCCCACAGGTGGCAATGCAGCCTGGTAAAGATAGTCGGTTTGAGCCTGAAAAGTGGGATGAGGGTATTGCGGCACTGTTGCTTAACTACAGCTTCAGTGCCGGTCGTAACGAACAGATAATCAATAACGACAAGCGCACTAATAATAACCTCTTTGCTAACGCCCAACTCGGCGCTAATGCCGGTGCATGGCGTTTACGCAGCACCATTACGCATAGCCATTATGATTCTGGCGGTGGTAATCGCCTAGTACGTAACCACCGTGACGACACGTGTTTTTCCTCTACGTATTTGTCTCGCGACATTCTTGCATGGCGCTCCCAATTGACAATGGGTGAAGCCAGCACAAGCAGTGAGGTGTTGGATGGTGTGCCGTTTCGTGGTGTACAACTACGCTCCAGTGAACAAATGATGCCAGCACATCTGCGCGGATTTGCACCCCAAATCACTGGCGTCGCCAACAGTAATGCGCGGGTCACCGTGCGTCAGAATGGCTACATTGTTTATGATACTTATGTTGCTCCAGGCCCTTTCGATATCAAAGATCTCTATCAAGCTGGGATGTCGGGCGATCTCGGCGTTACGGTGACCGAGGTGGATGGGAGCGTCCACGGTTTTATTGTGCCTTACTCATCGTTGCCGGTGATGTTGCGTCCGGGAGCGTTAAAATATGAATTGACTGCTGGGCAGTACAGCGATGGCAATATGCGGGGTACACGCGACACCAATTTTGCCTTTGGCACCTTGATTTACGGTTTACCGAAAAACCTGACTTTGTACGGCGGCTGGCTGGTTTCTAACTTTTACACTGCCCTGAGTTCAGGTACCGGCGTCTCTCTGGGGAATATGGGGGCGCTTTCTGCGGATGCCACCTTGTCGATGGCGACGTTTGACCAAGGTAAACCGCAGACCGGTGGTTCTTGGCGACTGCGTTACTCTAAAAGTTTGTTGTCTACCGGGACGTCGGTGGATCTGACGGCGTTGCGCTATTCAACACAAGATTTCTATAACTTTACCGAATACAACAGCATTGACCATACACGACGTAATGACGATGCGTCGTGGAAACTCAACCGCCGTCAAAGTAGCTTCCAGACCCAGATCACTCAGCAATTGGGCCAATTTGGCTCTATCAGCTTACGTGCCAACCGTGATAGTTACCGGGGTTCAAGTAAAACACTGGTCGGTTTATCAGCAGGATATAACGGTAGCCTGTATGGGATCAGTTACGGGGCGAACTATACCATTGATCGCATGAGGGGAAGTGTCAACTGGCCGGATAACCGCCAAATCTCATTCAATATGAGCATACCGTTTAACCTTTTCAGCTATTCATCCGCATGGCAGAATACCTACGCTAGTAGTCTGGTGACCCATGACAACCGTGGACGAACCCAGAACCGGGTGGGGATGAGTGGCAGCGACCACGATGGGGCGCTTTCTTATAGTCTGCTGCAAGGGTGGGGTAATCAGGATCAGATCAGTAACAGTAGTAATTTGAGTATGGCATATCAAGGCAGTAAAGGTAACATTGGCGTTGGGTACGCCTATTCCAAAGACTCACGTTCGATGAATGTCAACATGAGCGGTGGTGTGGTGGCGCACGCCAAAGGGATCACCTTTTCGCGTTCGTTAGGCAGTTCAGTGGCGTTAGTTAGTACACCAGGCGCTGTTGGCGTTAGACTTTCCAATGGAGGGGGAACAACGGACAAGCATGGTTATGCGGTGGTACCTTATCTTTCTAATTATACAAACAATAATATCGGGGTTGATCCTAGCACATTACCGGACAACGTCGACCTTCCGCAGAACCAGATGTCGGTCTATCCGACCAATGGTGCGGTGGTGAAAGCTAATTTCGTTACCCGCATTGGATATCAAGTCCTCATGACTCTGAGCCGGAAGGATAGTTTAAGTGCGGTACCGTTTGGCGCGACCGTGTCGTTGTTGCACCGTGCGGCACGGGAAGATATCACCAGTATTGTGGGCGATAACGGCCTAGTCTATCTAGCAGGCCTGCCACCAACAGGTGAATTGTCTGTCTCATGGGGTAAAAGTGCGGATAAACAATGCCGCGTTAGTTTCAGTCTTGACGGCCTTACGCCAACACCACAAATGCCGGTAATCCAGCTAAACGGTACCTGTCGGTAATGGTGTCCTCACTGGCATAGTCTTAATTAATAATCACTCTCGGTGCTCAGACGGTGAAAGTTATATGCTCTGCCTAATTTTATTTTAAATACTTATTTAATTAATGGTATGTAATATGAACGTCAATATAATAACAAGAATCTTAACGCTTAACTCTCTAATTAGTTTAGCGTTATCAATAATGACCTTTGCTACTTATGGTTCTGGAATTACTTTAAAAAACAAACAGTTTGCATTATTGAAAAACTCAGCAATATATCAACCTGGAACTGTGATGAGCGCCTCAATTTCATTTATGAGTTTATGCTTAATTGCAGGGTTTAGCATGGAAAATAGTCATATATATTACCCGAGCTGGGCCTCCCCTTTGACCACAATTGATGGTTATACAGGTTTTTTAACACCCGAAGGGCTGCTTATTGTTCTTTCTGGAGGGAGTTTAAGAGTGACCGTCATGAACACCAAAAACAACCGCGTATCGACAGGACTTAACTTCGGAAGCCAAGGGAAAATGACATTGTCAGGGCCCGGAGTTAAAAACGATAACGCATGTTGGACAATTGATATGGTGCGAAATAATAACACATCAGGAAGCAGTCTGGATGGCAATATAAATGTCAGTATTTACGTACCTGAAAATGTTTTACCCGGCACTTATACATTGCCTCCACTTTGGGTTGGTCGTTACGGAATGACTTATATGCAGGACAGAACGATAGTTGATAGGAATGATATAATTACTGTTCTGGATACATCACCAAAATGTACAGTAAATATACCCGTAACGATTAACTTTGGAACGATTACCCCTCAGTCTTCTTCGGGGGTTTTGCTGGGAAGAAAAGATGGTAGCATTAATTATCAGTGCACAGGATATAATCCGGTTGTTGATATTACGATGCGAGCAACCAGTACATCTCAAAAAGAAAATAACAATACTCTTTATCTTGTAAGAAATGGGGCGTCAACCATTCTGGCCCGTTTGCAGGGTGTAATCGATAGCGTGGGTTCGAGTGAATGCGATGCAAGTGTAAAGCGGATATCATTTGATGGTCGCCCTATCTCTTTAGGAAGAGTTGCTAATAATAGCTCAGGTCAGCTTCCTATTTCCTGGCTTTTATGTACACCGGCTGGCGGCATTAATGATTTTGGTAGTGGTAAGGCAACAGCAACTTTAGAATTTGACTGGAAATAGGCTTTGTTGAATAAATAGAGATTATGCTGCGCCCCCATAAAAACAGCGAGCGTCCATAATATAAAATCAGTAGGTTACAACCAGTGTTCGGTAATACATGCTGGAATGGCTAGCCTCTTCGTCCAAAACTGGCATATTAAAACAGCATGATTACCTAAGGGGCGGCAGACCTTGGGGGTAAAAGCATACTTCTCGGCAACGTGCATCAACTGTGGGTTCCAGCGATGCTTGCCGGGGCCGTAGATATCGCGCTCAATGATGATGGCCTTGGCGTTGTCGAACATCAGTTGATGCGGCGTCCCGCCGAAGAACCTGAGCGCAGACTCAATGCTGTCACACCGGGCAGCGGGCTACGGATATATCTGCGAACGG
>NZ_MAYS01000080.1 GCF_001756855.1 Candidatus Erwinia dacicola
CGAGACTGTTGACTTACAGACGCCTAACCGGCGACCAATCTCGGCCTGACTAACTTTGTCTTCACACAACAGAGCTATCTGGTATCGTAATCCTTCGGTTAACTGCTGATATTTCATAGTTACTCGCTCATCTTTAGTCGGAAGAGCAGGATAGCTTATCGGTAGCTAACCGTCCCTCCATCTACATGACCGAGCGTTGCACTTATTATCTGAATTCGCGGAGAGTTTAATCAGGCAATATTCAGATACTTGTGGGCCTGCATCGACAGGCGCCAGTTGCGCGCAATGCAGGTTTCGATGCACAACTTGGTCGCATCGTCTTTCTGGCTGATCGGCTGCAGCACGATAATCCGCGTTTTTTCATCGCTGAGTGTAGCCAGCAAATCGTCTAACGCATCAACATCACGCTGGCGAGCCACCGGATGCTTCACCTCGTCGGCGAGGATTAAAGCCTGGTTCAGCACATCGTAACCGCCGCACATATTCACCTTCGGCGAGACCGTAACCCAAGTTTCCGGGGTACAGAGCACCTCGTGAGTGCCACTGGTTTCAATCTGGCAGCTAAAGCCGTCATCCTGCAATGCTACGGTCAGCGGCGTCAGATCGTGAATACAGGGCTCGCCGCCAGTAATCACGACATGCTTAGCCGTCCAACCGTGCTGACGGATCACCCCAAGCAGGGCCGCCGCATCGGCCGCGCCCCAAGCATCGGTTTTTACGGTTTTCAGCAGAATCTCCCCCAGCGAGGTTTCCCGATCGGTCAGCTTATCCCAGGTGTGTTTGGTATCACACCAGCTGCAGCCCACCGGGCATCCCTGCAGGCGGATAAAAATTGCTGGCACACCGGTGTAAACACCTTCGCCCTGCAACGTCTGGAACATTTCATTTATCGGGTACTGCATTCACATCTCGACTGGCGGCTAGATTAAGGGCGCAGATTATGGCAGATTGACGGGATAAGGCCAATGCCACTGGAGCACCTCAGAAGCACCATCATACACTAAATCAGTAAGTTGGTAGCATTACCCGGTTAATACAACATACTCAGTAGGCGGTAATAATGGGCATAAGGCGTCTGAGCTGGTGATATGCAACTTCAGGCCTGAAGTTGATGCATCGAGGCTTTAAACCCTTCTGAAAGGCACCACTGGCCGTTATTTTCGACGGCCACATCAAATACCGCCCTTTGCTCAAGTATGAAGCGGGTGGCGTGTTCCCGTTGTCCAGTCATGCAGGTGATAGCCTGTAAGGTCAGTGAGGCCGTCTGACCGAAAGCTGAGATAACGTCATACGCATCGTCAGTCATGATCTGGCGAATCTGATAAAAGTTCATGGTCAATTCCTTCTAAGCGACTAAGAAACCTACAGGCCTGTAGTGCGACGCACACTAACTCTGCGGGATCGGACAGTCCAGTGGAAAGAAGTATGGAAGGATAGGGATGGTTTTATCGGTTGAAAATTGCGCTAGTTTGGAAGGTATTTGATATACGCCGAAGGGGTATCACTTTGAATCAAAAACCCTTCAAATCAGTATCAAACAATTTTCGCGGCTACAGGCGGGCGTTCACGCCACCAAAA
>NZ_MAYS01000081.1 GCF_001756855.1 Candidatus Erwinia dacicola
CTTTGTTGCGTTTCGAGTGAAAATGGGGCTATTAATCTGGAAAGCGCCAAAATCATAGGTGCCGTTTTTGTTCCTGTTCTTCATGCCGGGCATCCCTCCCTCAGTCAGCCAGAGACTGATCAGCCCTCGTAAGGGGATTTAATAACGGGCTGCGGCCTGCTGCATACAGACCGGAATTTCGATAGCTGGCGGGGTATCTGCGATCATTTAGTGCGTCCTCTTGTTACCCTATAAATATTGCACTCAACAACAATTCTTGATATCAAAAATACCAACAATTTAACAAAATATCAACGGAGTTTTGATATGGATAAATACCATTAATTTGCGCGAATTGCAGTAAAAGCAAAGTATGATGAATGCTATCTAACTGCGTTGCAATTCTGGAAAAAATCCATAAAAACAAAGGAAAGGTATTTACATCGGGAATGGGTAAAAAAAGTATTGAAATGTGTAAAAATAAAATCGAAATAAAACAGAAAAGTGGCTACCAGTTTTACGCTAAATGAATTTTCCCCCATTGTTGTGGATAACGGCGACTGTTTGCAGGGGATAACCTTCGGCAAGCAGCGAAGTGGCTACAAAATCCATGCATGGTTAAAAAATAACCTTTCCTTCCCTCTCCGGCGAGATCACGCCCGTAGCTCGCTGACGCTCACACGCGCAGTACAGCGCCCCGCCCGACTTGCAGCCGGGCGGGGCGCTGTACTGCGGCATTCTGCGGCGCAAATCGGCGGTGGTGTCGTCTGGTAGCCCTTTCAGGATTTGCAGTGACGGGAAATGTTCACGCCTGACGGCGTTCCGCTTGTTTTCGTCCTCGCTGCGCTGCGGAGCTTCCGTCGCTCCGCTCCTTCCATGCCCTGACGGGCATCTAAAATTATGATAAAAATCACAAAACTAGCTATTTCCCATAAAAAAGGCATTGCAAATGCGGCACTAGTGTCGTATTATTATTTCATCGAAGGGGATAGCCCCCAATCAAAAAAGCCCATACGGGCAGGAGCTAAAAATGAATATCCAGCAAGCACTTAATATCTTTGGCCTTTCCGGTGAACTCACCGAGCAGGACATCAAAAAAGTTTACAAACAGGCGGCGCTTAAATTCCACCCAGATCGTAATCCTGTTGGCGCGGAAATGATGAAAGCAGTTAACGCTGCATTTGATTTTCTGATGCAAAACATCGACCGCATCAATGACAGCCAGAGCAGCGACGACAACGCCCGCTACAACTTCGGGGAAGAACTGGAAAGCGTCCTCAGTACCTTGCAGGGCAAGGCTGGCGTGATTTTTGAGGTGGCAGGTAATTAGATCTGGATCAGCGGCGACACGAAAGCGCACAAAGACGCGATCAAGGCTTTGGGCTGCAAGTGGGCAAGCAAAAAAAAAGATGTGGTTCTATCGTCCCGAAGAATACAAAGCCAGCCGGAACCGCAAGGAGCACAGTATCGACGAAATCCGCGAAATGTACGGCACGACAGGCCAGCGGAGCGCGACCGGATTTAAACGGGTAGAAACCAGAGCATAACGGGAACGGGGGCAAAAGCCCCCGATTGAAATTGCCAGCCCTGTTTTCGGGCATCGAACCCGAAAACAGGGTAAAAACCGCCACGCTGCATTGGCTGGCTTCGCCAGCGCAGCAACAGAAGGAAAAAATGCAAAATTTTTTCGACAAATGGCAACCCGTTTTTGAAGTCGTCGTCCGACTGCTGGGGAACGGCTGGCGCGGGAACCTGCTGGATGACTGCCCGTATCGCATTAAACTCACCACGCCGGAACTGAAACGCTACGCCATCACGATCAGGGAAGAAAAAGGCCGGCTGGCCGTTTACGGTTTTGCTGAATCCCGGCAGTGGCGCAGGAATGGGGCACGATGTACCGTGTCACCGTCGCGGGGAGCAACGGGCATTGCCGACGATATATGCCGTAAAATCCTGATACAGGCGCGGGAGGATGTGGAAAAAGCACAGGAGGCAGAACAGGCGCAACGAGACCGCGCAGGAGCAGGAAAAATCATCAAAGGCATGTTATCTCAGCTTGTGAAACTGGATAACTGGCACGATGTGCTGACGGGCTTTCAAGCGGAAAACGGCCTCAGCGGAAAAATTACTGACCATTACAACGGGTACGGTTTGTTTGTACAGGGGCTAAATGTGGAACAACTCATTAAATTAACAGGGGTACTTAAAATATATGAATATAAAAGAAATAAGGAAAAATAAAGGTGATTGTACATTTTATTTAACGAAAGATGGAATTATATATAGGTTAATAAAAAAAAGAAAGGCATACGCAAAACCTATTCTAAAAGATGGTAATAAAACAACTAAAATAACAGCGTGTGATATTCTGTTCTCATTGGATTCATTTGATGATATTAATTTCAATGGCAAAGGATTAAGAGCTGGTGATAAAGAGATTATAGTATCTATGATAAAAGAATATGAAGGAGAAGGTAGTGAAAATAAATAATACGCCAGAGAACGTAAAGGCTATCAGGAAAAAATTAAGTTTAACACAAACGCAATGTGCAAAATTGTTTGGTGTTAGCTTGCGGTCATGGCAGAGAAGGGAGGCAGAAGGAACGATAAAAGACATAAAAACATCAAAAATTGAATTTGAGTATCTTTTACTACTGGCTGGTGAACATCCAGATTATTTAATTAATAAAAGGAGTGGTTCATCTAATTACCCAATGGTGAAAACGATCAAATTACCAGACGAACGTTTTATATATCATGATAGTGATTATGATGATGGATATGTAAGAGGATGGAATGCATACAGATTAGAATCTATTCAAGCGATTCATACCGCAGGAGCTAAAGTTGAAGGGGTAGAAGAGGATGACCTTATGTAATTGGGATGTAGCGCCCGTAACTCGCGTTGCTCGAACTCGCAGTACAGCGCCCCGCCCGACTTGCAGCCGGGCGGCGTACCGTTCGCAGGCTCACGCGCCAACTGCGGCATTCTGCGGCGCAAATCGGCGGTGGTGTCGTCTGGTAGCCCTTTCAGGCTTTGCAGTGACGGGGAATGTTCATGGTTAGGAATCTGAATCGCTTCTTTCCGGATCACCTGACCATGGAAGGCGACACGACCCATACCTGTTACGGCGCGGAT
>NZ_MAYS01000082.1 GCF_001756855.1 Candidatus Erwinia dacicola
TGAATTTACACCACTTTGACGGACTCGACCAGGGCGCTAGGTTCACAGACTCGACCTGCCGGCATTCGATAAAGTGGTGTTCTCCTGCCCGCTGATCAAGCCACAGGGCCCGCTGCACACCGAGTACAATTACCACATCATTAAAGTGTTGTACCGTAACTAAAAGGCATCGCAAGGCGCTTTTTTTGATTCGTGCGAAGCGTTACCCCGCTACGGCGATACGTTTAATATCGATCATGTAACCACGCAGCTTACGGCCAACCGCTTCGATTTCGTGGTTACGAATCGCTTCGTTCACGTCCTGCAGCTGAGCATTATCTACGGTGGTCGCCGTGTTGATAGCTTTGCCCAGATCGCCTGCCTGCAGCGTGGTCATGAACTCTTTCAGCAGCGGTACTGCTGCGTAAGAGAACAGGTAGTTTCCATATTCCGCAGTATCAGAGATAACCACATTCATTTCGTACAGGCGCTTACGGGCGATGGTGTTAGCAATCAGCGGCAGCTCGTGCAATGATTCGTAGTAAGCAGACTCTTCGATGATACCAGCAGCAACCATGGTTTCGAATGCCAGCTCAACGCCCGCTTTAACTATGGCGATCATGACAACGCCTTGGTCGAAGTAGTCCTGCTCTGCGATTTTGCCTTCGAACTGTGCTGCGTTTTCAAACGCGGTTTTACCGGTCTCTTCACGCCAGCCCAGCAGTTTTTTGTCGTCGTTCGCCCAGTCAACCATCATTCCGGAGGAAAACTCACCGGAGATAATGTCGTCCATATGTTTATGAAACAGCGGGGTCATGATGGTTTTCAGCTGCTCGGACAGCGCGTAAGCACGCAGTTTAGCCGGGTTAGATAGGCGGTCCATCATCAGCGTAATACCACCCTGCTTCAGGGCTTCGGTGATGGTTTCCCAGCCGAACTGAATCAGTTTTTCTGCATAGGGCGCATCTGTCCCTTCAGCCACCAGCTTGTCAAAGCACAGCAGCGAACCCGCCTGCAGCATGCCGCACAGGATGGTCTGCTCACCCATCAGGTCAGACTTCACTTCAGCAACGAAGGAGGACTCCAGCACGCCCGCCCGGTGACCGCCGGTTGCTGCTGCCCAGGCTTTAGCAATCGCCATGCCTTCGCCTTTTGGATCGTTTTCCGGGTGAACCGCGATCAGCGTTGGTACGCCGAAACCACGTTTGTACTCTTCACGTACTTCAGTACCCGGGCATTTCGGCGCAACCATCACCACGGTGATGTCTTTACGAACCTGCTCGCCCACTTCAACGATGTTGAAACCGTGTGAGTAACCCAGCGCTGCGCCATCTTTCATCAACGGCTGTACCGCTTGGACAACAGCTGAGTGCTGCTTGTCTGGCGTCAGGTTAACCACTAGGTCGGCTTGTGGGATCAGATCTTCGTAAGTGCCCACTTTGAAGCCGTTTTCGGTCGCTTTACGCCACGAAGCACGCTTCTCGGCAATCGCTTCTGCACGCAGGGCGTAAGCGATGTCGAGGCCAGAATCACGCATGTTCAGGCCTTGGTTCAGGCCCTGAGCACCACAGCCAACGATGACGACTTTTTTACCTTTCAGGTAGCTCGCTTCATCAGCAAATTCTTCACGCGCCATAAAGCGGCATTTACCTAATTGCGCCAGCTGGTTGCGCAGGTTCAACGTATTGAAATAGTTAGCCATGGGTACTCCGTATGAGGTTGTGATGCGTTTGTCTGTTATCGGGTCTTTCTTTCCGACCCTGTATAAACCTTATTATATGACAGGAAATACATTGCTGAAATTGATATATTAACAACGTGACGTTGCACTTTTTGCAACATAGCTTTGAGGCCCGAACTTAATGGATCTGCATGACCTGAAATTGTTTCTCCATCTCGCCGACAGCCGCCATTTTGGCCGCAGCGCACGGGCGATGCACGTTAGCCCTTCCACGCTGTCACGGCAGATCCAGCGGCTGGAAGGGGACCTTGGGCAGACACTGTTTTTACGCGATAACCGGACGGTAACCCTGACCGATGCCGGTGAGCGCCTGCGCCAGTTCGCCCAGCAAACGCTGTTGCAGTATCAGCAGATGCGCCACGCCATCGGGCAAAATGGCCCGTCACTGAGTGGTGAACTGCGACTGTTCTGCTCAGTAACTGCCGCCTACAGCCATCTGCCGCCTATCCTTGATCGCTTCCGCGCCGAACATCTGCTGGTAGAAATAAAACTGACCACCGGGGATGCCGCCGACGCGGTGGAGAAAGTACAGACCAATGAGGCTGATATTGCCATCGCCGGGCGGTCAGAAACGCTGCCAGGCAACATTGGCTTTATGCCACTCGAGCTGATCCCGCTGGTGTTGATTGCCCCCGCGCTGGCGTGCCCAGTGCAGAGCCAAGCAACGCAGCCGCAGCCCGACTGGGCGCAAATTCCGTTTATTCTGCCCGCACAGGGGCCGTCACGGCGACGCATTGATTTGTGGTTCCGCCATCACCATATCGCGAACCCACTAATTTACGCTACGGTTTCCGGGCATGAGGCGATTGTCTCGATGGTGGCGCTGGGGTGCGGCATCGCACTGCTGCCAGATGTGGTGCTGGAGAACAGCCCGGAGCCAATCCGTAACCGTATTCTGGAGCTGGAAGATGTCGAGATGGTGGCACCGTTTGAACTCGGCGTATGCGTACAAAAAAAGCGGCTCACTGAGCCGCTTATTGATGCTTTCTGGAAACTGCTTTAGCCCGCAAGGAAGAAACGGAAGGCCGGGTTATTGGTTTCATCGTGGAAATCATAACCCAGAGCCGCCAGATGCTCTTCAAACTGCGGCTCGATGTCGCTCAGCTCAAACGCCGCCAGAACGCGACCGTAGTCAGTCCCGTGGCTGCGGTAGTGAAACAGCGAGATATTCCAGTGGGTGCCCAGCGTTTGCAGGAACCGCAGCAGCGCACCGGGCGCTTCCGGGAATGCAAAGCTGAACAGCCGCTCGCGGAGCGGTTTCGACGGCCGCCCGCCGACCATATAGCGCATGTGCAGCTTCGCCATTTCGTCGTCGGAGAGATCCACCACTCTATAACCGCCTTCTAACAGCAGCTGCAGGATCTCGTGGCGCTCCTCCATGCCGCGCATCAGGCGCACACCAACAAAAATGCAGGCATCGTCAACGTTGGCATAGCGATAGTTGAACTCGGTCACCGAACGCCCACCCAGCAGCTGGCAGAAACACAGGAAGCTGCCCTGCTGCTCGGGAATTGTGACGGCCAGTAGCGCTTCACGCTGCTCGCCCAGTTCACAACGCTCGGAAACGTAGCGTAGGCCGTGGAAGTTGACGTTAGCACCGGACAGCACGTGCGCCAGCCGTTCACCCTGGATCTGGTACTGCTGGATATACTTCTTCATCCCCGCCAGCGCTAGCGCGCCGGAAGGCTCCGCCACCGCACGCACATCGTCGAACAGATCCTTCATCGCCGCGCAAATCGCATCGCTGTCGACGGTGATGATGTCGTCAAGATACTCCTGGCACAGCCGGAAGGTCTCGCTGCCGATGCGCTTCACCGCCACGCCTTCGGCAAACAGCCCGACGCGTGGCAGATTGACCGGATGCCCGGCATCCAGCGCCGCCTTCAGGCAGGCTGAGTCTGCCGCCTCCACCGCAATCACTCTGATTTGCGGCATCAGCTGTTTGATCAACACCGCCACGCCTGCAGCCAGACCGCCGCCGCCAACCGGTACGAACAAGCGGTCAAGATGCGCATCCTGCTGCAGCAGCTCCATCGCCAACGTGCCCTGCCCGGCGATCACCATCGGATGATCGAACGGCGGCACAAAGGTGTAACCCTGCTGCGCGGACAGCTCGATAGCTTTTGCTTTCGCTTCATCAAAGTTGGAGCCAAACAGGAAAGCCTCACCGCCAAACGCCCGCACCGCATCAACCTTGATATCTGAAGTGACGACCGGCATCACAATCAGGGATTTAATCCCTAACTTGCTGGCCGATAGCGCTACGCCTTGGGCATGATTGCCCGCCGAAGCGGTGACCACGCCGAGCGCGCGCTGCTCTGCGCTCAGCCCGGCAATCATCGCATAGGCACCACGCAGCTTAAAGCTGTGTACCGGCTGACGATCTTCGCGCTTTACCAGAATGGTATTGCCGAGGCGGGCAGAGATCTTCTCCATCTTTTGCAACGGGGTGACCTGTACAGCCT
Organism: Candidatus Erwinia dacicola; assembly: GCF_001756855.1. Taxonomy (GTDB): domain Bacteria; phylum Pseudomonadota; class Gammaproteobacteria; order Enterobacterales; family Enterobacteriaceae; genus Erwinia; species Erwinia dacicola. Next base: position 4,186 of record NZ_MAYS01000082.1, read on the forward strand.
CGTACACCGGCGCACGCAGCACCGCACGCAGATACTCTGCGCCACTCGGTTGGTTGGATAGCGGTTGCGACTCAGCCATATTTGTTAGCCTCCCAGCTTACTCTTATCACGGACGGCACCTTTATCAGCGCAGGTTGCCAGGGTGGCATAAGCACGCAGAGCAAAGGAGACCTGACGCTCACGACCGTGTGGCGTATAGGCTTCATCCCCACGCGCTTCTTCTTCCAGACGACGGGCGGCCAGTTCATTGTCCGGCACGACCAGCTGGATACTACGCTGTGGAATATCGATGTTGATGATATCGCCATCTTTGACCAGCGCGATGGTGCCGCCGCTTGCCGCTTCCGGGGAAGCATGGCCGATTGACAAACCGGAAGTCCCACCGGAGAAACGACCATCGGTGATCAGCGCACAGGCTTTACCGAGACCGATTGATTTCAGATAGGTGGTCGGATAGAGCATTTCCTGCATGCCCGGGCCGCCTTTTGGCCCTTCATAGCGGATAACCACAACGTCACCGGCCACAACTTTACCTCCGAGGATCGCAGCAACCGCATCATCCTGGCTTTCATAGACTTTCGCCGGGCCGCTAAACACCAAGCTACCTTCATCGACGCCCGCGGTTTTTACGATACAGCCGTTTTCAGCCATGTTGCCGTACAGCACCGCCAAGCCGCCGTCCTGACTGAAGGCGAATTTGCGTGAACGAATGCAGCCTTCCTGACGGTCGTCATCCAGCGTGTCCCAACGCGTATCCTGCGAGAATGCCTGAGTGGTACGAATGCCTGCCGGGCCAGCGCGGAACATTTTCTTCACCGCTTCATCTTTGGTCACCACGATGTCGTACTGATCCAGCGTTTCACGCAGGCTCAGGCCGAGGATGTTGCGCACGCTGTTGTCCAGCAGTCCGGCGCGGTCCAGCTCGCCGAGGATACCAAGTACGCCACCGGCACGGTGAACGTCTTCCATATGGTATTTCTGCGTACTTGGCGCCACTTTGCACAGCTGCGGAACTAGGCGCGACAGGCGGTCGATGTCGGAAATATCGAAGTCGATTTCGCCTTCCTGCGCGGCAGCCAGCAGGTGCAGAACGGTGTTAGTGGAACCGCCCATGGCGATATCCAAGGTGATGGCGTTTTTAAACGCGGCTCTGCTGGCGATGCTACGCGGCAGCGCCGTTTCTTCATCCTGCTCATAGTAACGCTTAGTCAGCTCTACGATGCGGCGACCAGCATTGAGGAATAGCTCTTTACGGTCAGCGTGCGTCGCCAGCAGCGAGCCGTTACCCGGCTGCGACAGACCCAACGCTTCGGTCAGGCAGTTCATAGAGTTTGCGGTGAACATCCCTGAACAGGAGCCACAGGTCGGGCAGGTCGAACGCTCAATTTGATCGCTCTCTGCATCGCTGACGTTCGGGTTCGAACCCTGGATCATGGCATCGACGAGGTCGAGCTTGATGATTTTGTCAGACAGTTTGGTTTTACCGGCTTCCATCGGGCCGCCGGAAACGAAGATCACCGGAATGTTCAGGCGCAGTGACGCCATCAGCATGCCCGGGGTGATTTTGTCACAGTTGGAGATACACACCATGGCATCGGCACAGTGGGCATTTACCATGTACTCTACGGAGTCGGCGATCAGCTCACGGGAGGGCAGAGAATAAAGCATTCCGCCGTGGCCCATGGCGATACCATCATCCACTGCGATGGTGTTGAACTCTTTCGCCACGCCGCCTGAGGCTTTAATTTCCTCAGCAACCAGCTTACCCAAGTCGCGCAGGTGAACGTGGCCCGGTACAAATTGCGTGAAGGAATTAACCACGGCGATGATCGGCTTACCGAAATCATCATCGGTCATTCCTGTGGCGCGCCAGAGGGCACGGGCACCGGCCATATTGCGCCCGTGGGTGGTGGTGGCAGAACGGTACTTAGGCATGCTCTATACTCCAGAAATTAGATAGTGCGCAGGCGTCAACTGACGCCCGCAAAAAAACATTATTGTTATGGGTTAACCGGATCGAACCAGCCCCATTTGTCTTCCGTTTCGCCGGTGAACAGGCCGAAGAAGGCAGACTGGATGCGTTCGGTGACCGGGCCGCGTTTACCGGCGCCAACCTGGATACCGTCAACGCTCCGCACCGGAGTTATCTCCGCGGCAGTACCGGACATAAACACTTCATCAGCCAGATACAGCGATTCACGTGACAGCACCTGCTCACGTACTTCGATTCCCACATCCTGCGCCAATTTGATGATGGCGTCACGAGTAATACCCGGCAGCGCAGAAGAGGTGAACGGTGGAGTGAACAGAATGCCGTCTTTCACTTCAAACAGGTTCTCACCGGCACCTTCTGAGATATAGCCCTGGGTGTCCAGCGCGATCCCTTCTTGGTAGCCGTGGCGGCGCGCTTCGCTACCCACCAGCAGAGAGGAGAGATAGTTACCACCGGCTTTGGCCGCCGATGGCAGGGTGTTTGGTGCCACGCGGTTCCAAGAAGAGACCATCGCATCGATGCCCTGCTCCAGCGCTTCAGCACCGAGGTAGGTGCCCCATGGGAATGCAGCGATGATTACATCAGTTTCATAACCGTCCGGCGGGTTAACGCCCAAGCCCACGTCACCAACAAATACCAGCGGACGAATATAGGCGCTTTTCAGGTTGTTTTTACGCAGGGTAGCGCGGCACGCTTCCATTAACTCATCAACGCTCAGGCTGACAGGGAAACGGTAGATTTTTGCAGAGTCACGCAGGCGCTGCATATGTTCACGATGGCGGAAGACTACTGGTCCTTTGTGCGAGTCATAGCAGCGGACGCCTTCAAACACAGAAGTGCCGTAGTGCAGTGCGTGAGACATGGCGCTGACCTTAGCGTCTTCCCATTTAACCATCTCGCCATTGAACCAGATAAAGTCTGCTTTCTTCGTCATTCTTGTTTCCTTGCGCGCTTGTGCGCAGATTTGTTGTGTTGTTAGTTGTTGGGTCTGAACGCATTCAACGTCTATCAATTTACTCAACTGCGTTGACAGTAAATCGACAGAGCGCTGGCTGGCAACGGTCATCTCAATATTAATATTGTTGCTGTTAACCAGCGACGCCATATTTATCGCGCAGACCTGAAAGCCACGGTGACGCACGACGCGCAAAATGCGCTCCAATATTTCCGGGCGAAAGCGCGCTTCGATAAACAATTGATGCTGCATCATGAGGTTTTTTCCATCATTTGTTCGTTGCTGGCACCAGGCGGTACCAGAGGCCAGACGTTCTCAAGCTCGTTGATGGCGACGTGGAGCATGTATGGCCCTTCACTGTTCAGCAAAGCGTCTAATGCGGCATCGACCTGGTCTTTACGGGTAATGCGCTGGCCCGGGATATCAAAAGCGCGGGCCAGCATCTGGAAATCCGGGTTATCGGACAGATTGGTTTCGCTGTAACGCTCGGCGAAGAACAGCTGCTGCCATTGGCGAACCATGCCAAGGCGCTGGTTATCTAGCAGCACGATTTTAACCGGCAGCTGTTTGCGTTTAATGGTGCCAAGCTCCTGCACGTTCATCATGAAGGAACCGTCGCCGGAAACGCAGATGACGGTGTCATCTGGGCGGGCAACCTGCGCACCGACTGCGGCTGGCAGGCCAAAGCCCATGGTACCCAAACCGCTGGAAGTGATGAAGTTTTCCGGGCGGTTAAAGCTCATATGCTGCGCGGCCCACATCTGGTGCTGACCGACATCAGTGGTCACAACTGCACTTTGCGGTTTGCGATCTGACAACTGTTTTAAAAACAGCGGAGCGAAAATCGCCTCGCCCGGATGGTCGTAGCGCCAGCCGCTTTCGGCTTTCAGGGTCTTCACCTCTTCACGCCACGCCTGAATTTCAACTGGCTGATACAGGTCTGGCAGCAGCTTATTGAGGTCACCCTGCAGGCCAACGTGTGCGCGGCGCAGTTTGTGCAGCTCTGCCGGGTCGATATCCAGATGGATCACGCTGGCATGCGGCGCGAAGGTATCCAGCTTACCGGTTACGCGATCATCAAAGCGCGCGCCCACGGCAATCAGCAGGTCACAATGCTGAACGGCAATATTGGCGGTTTTGGTACCGTGCATGCCCAGCATGCCGAGGTAGCAGGCGTCTTCAGCATCCGGCATGCCCAAACCTTTCAGCGTGGCAACGGTCGGAATACCGGTCTCTTTGGCAAAAGCGCGTAGGGCTTGAACGGCATCCGCCATCCCGACACCGCCACCCACGTACAGAATCGGTTTTTTTGACCGAGCCAGCAGGTTACGCGCCTGCTGCAGTTCAGCGTGCGGATGCGCCAGCTCCTGCTCTACCGGCAGCAGATGCGCGGTCAGCTCACCGCATGCCAGCTGAATATCCTTAGGGATATCGACCAGTACCGGGCCAGGGCGGCCCGATTTGGCGATGGCGAAGGCCTCTGCCATCACTATCGGTAACTCTTCGAGAGACTCAACGAGGAAACTGTGTTTGGTACAGGCTAGTGACAGGCCGAGCACGTCGATCTCTTGAAAGGCATCAGTGCCCATCACCGCAGAAGAGACCTGCCCGGTGATGGCGACAATCGGCACCGAGTCCAGCATGGCATCAGCCATGCCAGTGATCAGGTTGGTAGCCCCCGGTCCGGAAGTGGCGATACAGACGCCGACTTTGCCAGTTGCGCGAGCGAAACCGATCGCCGCCATAGCTGCACCCTGCTCGTGGCGACACAGTAGGTGTTCGACACCGCCGTTATAGAGCGCGTCATAGACCGGCATGATTGCACCACCCGGGTAGCCGAAAACTGTTTTGACACCCTGTGCACGCAAAGCTTGAACCACCCACTGAGCACCATTCATAGTTATTTCCCCGTACTCTGCTTGGAAAAACAGCATAGTATTCTACTATTCATCTTCTGTTTCTCTCTACATTAATGCCCTGCAAAAAAAAACCCCTGACCTTTCGGTGCGGGGGTTCTTTCGAAATTAGGCTTGATTTTTAATCCTTTTTTTCTCCAAGCGTAGCCCCGCACGGCGTGATAATAATCACGACGACGTTAATAATGACTAGGCTGACGACTCGTAGAAGGGCTTTCATTTGGATACTTATTAATTCGCTTGCTCGAAGTAATGCCTACAGAGTTATCATGGTTTTTGGTTCTGATTCAACTTTTTTCATCATTTAATTTTATGCGTGTAGCCACAGATTTAGAAAAATTATGGTTTTTCAGTCAATAAGCAAAAGCTGAATGTTTTTCATTAATCACCGGGCGCGACGACTTCATCTCGCTGCTGAGAAAATAGTCGAGGCCGATCGCAAGGCGATGTTGCTGGCTGTCGAGCTAGGCAAAAACTTTGTGGCACGGCGCGTAAATTCTGTTTTTGCCCTTCGCCGGAAAAAAGCCGGGCGCGCAGAATAGCCGCAACTGGGTTGCCTGCGCTGTCGCTGGAGTTCCTCGGCGAACTGGCCCTGACAGGCGCGCTACGTGGCATACAGGGTGCAATTCCCGCCGCAGTGGCCACGCTGGATGCCCGACGACAGATGATCCTCTCAGCCGATAAATGAAAATGATGTCGGCCTGATCTAACATGGCGAGAGCCTGATTGCTACTCACCTGCTGGGGATGAGCGCTGTGATGAGCGTGAGACCTATCGCAACGGCTATCGTGACCGACAGTACAACACCCAGCTCGGCATGCTCGACCTGTGGCTGGATGCGACCTACGTGAAGGTGCGCAAGAACGGCCGGGTGGTCAGTGTGGCGGTAATAATCGCCTGCGCGGTCAACTCGGACGGACGCTGGGAAATCATCGGGATGGGTATCGGCGAGTCAGAAGCCAAAGCGTTCTGGCTGAC
>NZ_MAYS01000083.1 GCF_001756855.1 Candidatus Erwinia dacicola
CCATCAAAGGCATTGAAGTGATGCGGGCGCTACAGAAAGGTCAGGCAGAATCATTTTATTTGGGGCATCCCCTAGGCAAGATGCGTCTGGTGAGCAGAGTCTATGAAAGATAAAACCTTTCAATAACATGAAAGGCTAACTCATCAATATCTTTGCAACAGTGCCGCAAAATCACCGTACTGCTGAGGCCGAACGGCTGCGGTAAATCGACGCTGCTGCGCTCGCTGGCGGGGCTTAACCGCGCCAGCGGTGAGCTGTGGTTTAATGGTGAAGAGCTGATGCCGCTGCCGTTTGCCAGCCGCGCCAGCCGTGTGGTCTATCTGCCGCAGTCGCTGCCCATCGGGGTGCACCTGCACGTGCTGGAATCGATTATCGTTGCGCAGCGCGCTAGCGGCGGGCGTAGCAGTGCCGCTAGCGAAGCTGAAGTCATGGCGCCGCTGGAGCAGTTGGATATCGCTCATCTGGCGCTCAGCTATCTCGACCAGCTTTCCGGCAGGCAGAAACAGTTGGTGGGTCTGGCGCAGTCATTGATCCGCCGCCCGGAGCTGCTGCTGGATGAACCGCTCAGCGCGCTGGATCTGAACTACTAGTTCCACGCGATGGACTTAGTGCGGCGCAAAACGCGGCTGCTCAATATCGTCACGGTGGTGGTGAATGCACGATATCAATATCGCGCTGCGCCACGGTGAGCATGTGCTGATGTTGCAGAACAGCGAGCTGATTGTGGATGAACTGCCGGAAGAGGTGATCACTCGCAGAGCCTGGCACGGGTGTACGGCGTGAAAGGGTGCATCGAGCGCTGCTCGCAGGGTACCCCTGGGTATTGGTTTGGTGGAATCATCGGCGTTTTGATGATGGGCTGAGCGAAATAGAAAGTCGGTCGCTACACGGGATCATGTAGAGGCCGACTTTCTATCTCGCTCGGCCGTTTTATGCCAGCAGGTGCTGCGCATGGAAGCGCAGGTGATCCTCAACAAAACTGGCGATAAAGAAGTAGCTGTGGTCGTATTCCGGCTGCTCGCGCACCGTTAACGGATACCTCATCTCCAGTGCAATTTCCTCTAGCCGTTGTGGCCGCAGCTGGTCGGCAAGGAACTGATCGCTATCCCCTTGGTCGATCAGCATCGGCAGCACCGCACCGCCGTTACGCATCAGCCAGCAGCTGTCATATTGACGCCACGCCGTCTCATCATCACCCAGATAAGCTCGGAAGGCTTTTTGCCCCCACGGCACTTCCAGCGGATTGACGATAGGGGCAAATGCCGACACCGAGCTGAATTTACCCGGGTTACGCAGCGCAATCATCAGCGCACCGTGGCCGCCCATTGAATGCCCCATTATCGCCTGACAATCGCTTACGTCGAAATTGCTGGAAATCAGTGCCGGTAGCTCATCGTTGATGTAATCATACATACGAAAATGGTTGCCCCAAGATGCCTCGGTAGCGTTGAGATAAAACCCGGCGCCTTGGCCGAGGTCATAGCCCTCGTCATTAGCAACGCCTTCGCCGCGCGGGCTGGTATCTGGCATCACCAGCACCAGCCCCAGCTCGGCGGCCACGCGCTGCGCGCCGGACTTAATGCTGAAGTTCTCATCGCTACAGGTCAGCCCCGCGAGGAAGTACACCACCGGCGGCGAGGTACTGCCTTTCGGGCTTGGCAGGAAAACGCTGAAAGTCATCGCGCAGTTGAGGCTGGTTGACGGGTGGCGATAGCGCTGCTGCCAGCCGCCAAACAGGCGATGTTCTTCTAAAAGCTTCAGTGTGGATGGCATCCTTTCCTCGCTTATTTCTTATTGAAATGAACCACAGAGCGAATGGATTTGCCTTCGTGCATCAGGTCAAATGCTTCGTTAATCTTTTCCAGCGGCATGGTATGGGTAATAAAGTCGTTAAGCTGGAACTCACCGTCCATATAACGCTCAACGATGCCCGGCAGCTGCGAACGGCCCTTCACGCCACCAAAGGCGGAACCGCGCCATACGCGCCCGGTCACCAGCTGGAATGGGCGGGTAGCAATCTCTTCACCTGTACCAGTCACGCCGATAATCACTGACTCGCCCCAGCCCTTGTGGCAGCACTCCAGTGCAGAACGCATCACGTTGATGTTGCCGATACATTCAAAGGAGAAGTCCACGCCGCCGTCGGTCATTTCAACAATCACGTCCTGAATCGGCTTATGGAAATCTTTCGGGTTAATCAGGTCGGTGGCACCCAGCTTGCGCGCTAGGTCGTATTTGCTGGTATTGATATCGATACCGATAATACGCCCAGCTTTTGCCATTTTGGCGCCGATAATCGCCGACAGACCAATGCCGCCTAGGCCAAAGATCGCCACGATATCGCCTTCCTTCACTTTGGCGGTATTCATTACCGCGCCCATGCCGGTGGTCACGCCACAGCCTAGCAGACACACTTCTTCCAGCGGCGCTTCTTTACTGATCACCGCCAGCGAGATTTCCGGCACCACGGTGTACTCCGAGAAGGTTGAGGTGCCCATATAATGGAATATTGGCTGGCCGTCTTTAAAGAAGCGGGTTGTGCCGTCCGGCATCAGCCCCTTGCCCTGGGTGGTGCGGATTGCTTGGCACAGGTTGGTCTTACCGGAAAGGCAGAATTTACACTTGCCGCATTCCGGGGTGTACAGTGGGATAACGTGGTCGCCAACCGCGATGCTGGTCACGCCTTCACCGATGGCTTCCACCACGCCGCCGCCTTCATGGCCGAGGATCGCCGGGAACACGCCTTCCGGATCTTTGCCAGAAAGGGTGTAGGCATCGGTGTGGCACACGCCGGTGGCGACGATGCGCACCAGCACTTCGCCTTTTTGCGGTGGCATCAGATCAACTTCTTCAATCTTCAGCGGTTCACCGGTGGCCCATGCTACGGCGGCGCAAGTTTTAATTATCTGCATATATTTTTTCCTGTCAGTCGTGGAGAGAGTTAAGCGTAGCTAGGGTTGAGGGAAAGCGCCGCTAATTGCTGGACTTCTCGTCAAATTGTTAAATAATCAGGTACTTCAGCGCTTCCACGTTGGGGATGAAAGCATCGCGAGGCCCACCAGCTAGGTGTCGGTATCACGTAATTCAGCGGGGATTGGGTGCTGACGCACGCACTCGCAACCGGGCATCTGCTCCAGTGCGGCGGCGGGTAACAGCGCCAAGCCGCCACCGCTGGTCATGCAGGCCAGCATTGCGTGATATGACTGGATCTCCATCACGTTGCCGGGCTGTACCCCGGCGGCACGGAACCAGTCCTCAAAGCGCACGCGGTAGGAGCAGTTGGGGCGAAAGCCAAAAAGCGTCAGCCGGCTGTATTATCAGGGCGAGCTCGGGGCTTGAGATTAGCACCATCTGCTCATGAAACACGTTCAGCTCATCAACGTTGATGGGGCCATCGACAAGCGCATTAGCCAGCGTACCGGCGCGCACACGCTCGATAATATCTCCGGAAGTGCCGGTGCTCAACGCCAGCGACACGGCCGGGTAGCGCTGATGAAACTGGGTCAGCAGGGTCGGCAGGCGAGTCGCCGCAGTACTCTTCATCGAACCGAGCGCTAAATTACCCGCCGGTTCGCTGCCTTTCGCCATATTGAGCGCTTCTTCTCTCAGCGCCAGAATGCGCAGGGCGTAGCAGAGAAAGTTATGCCCCATCGGCGACAGGCGCAGGCGCTGTTTTTCGCGGATAAACAGATCGGTGCCCAGATCTTCTTCCAGCTGGTGCAGGCGAGTGGTGAGGTTGGACGGTACGCGATGAAGCTGCTCCGCCGCCCGCACCACCGATCCGCTTTCGGCCACGGCACAGAACATTTTTAGCCGGGTCAGATCCATGTGTTCTCTTATCTGTTCTCTTATCGTAAGCAATTTGATTGCTATTGTTCACTTTTCGTGAGTTTGCTCATCCACCATGATGGTGGCACCTGAAAAACAGAATCTGAGTAAAAATGGCTGTGCGCGTCGCGTTTAGCGCCTTTCTGGCGCTGGTAGTAGCAATGGGGACTGGGCGCCTTGCCTTTACGCCGCAGGTGCCATTAATGATAGCCGAACATCAGCTGTAGCTGACCAGCGCAGCGGTCGTGGCGGTCTTAAACTATCTGGTGTGCGGCTCGTTTGACGCCATGCGCCAGGTAGACTGGCGCTTACAGGCCGGCATCTGGGGCACCGTGCTGCTGACGCTGCTGACGCTGCTGTCGGCCTGCGTCTCCGGGCCGTGCCTGCACGGCGTGCTGGCGCTGGGGGCTGCACTGGTCGGCGGCGATTTACTCTGCGTGGTGCAGCTGTCGTTACAGTACGCACGTGAGCTGGCGCCGCAGCACACGCGCTATCTCGCTGGGTGCTCACCACCGGCTATGCGGTGGGGCAGTTGGTCGGGCCGCTGCTGTCGGCTGCACCCACAGCGTTAAAGCACCGACTGGTTCTGGCACTTTATGTAGCAGGCGGGGCGCTGCTGATCGCCGGACTGTTGGTGTAGCAGCGCGACGCGGTGGCTGAATGAAGCAGTTTCATCGTCAATTGCTTTGATTCACTGGATTACACAGGCAATGTGTACCAAAATAGCGCCTCAGAATTTTCGCTAGGACTGTCCTCTTCATCTTTCATGCTGCAGGTGCGTTGGTCGCCCTTAGGCGCCCCGGTCACTTACCGATGTAAGCTCCCGGGGACTTGTTCGGTTGCCGCCTTCCTGCAACATGAAATCTATTGGGAATTTAATCCTAGCAAGTCATACCTGCCGGAGAAAGAAAATCATGGCAACGTTGAGTCAGGAAGCCACACTCGTTCACGAAGCACTGCTTGCCCGTGGTCTGGAAACCCCGCTGCGTTTACCCGTGCGCGACATGGATGATGACACGCGTAAAGCGCTGATTGCCGGTCACATGACCGAGATTATGCGGCTGCTCAATCTCGATCTTGAAGATGACAGTCTGGTGGAAACCCCGCAGCGCATCGCCAAGATGTACGTTAATGAAGTGTTTTCCGGCCTAGATTACGCCAACTTCCCAAAAATTACCATGATCGAAAACAAAATGAAAGTGGACGAAATGGTAACGGTGCGTGATATCACGTTAACCAGTACCTGCGAACACCATTTTGTGATTATAGACGGCCAGGCGACCGTGGCGTATATCCCGAAAGACAAGGTGATTGGCCTGTCGAAAATCAACCGCATCGTACAGTTCTTCTCCTCGCGCCCGCAGGTGCAGGAACGACTGACGCAGCAGATCCTGCTGGCGCTGCAAATCCTGCTCGGTACTAACAATGTAGCCGTATCGATCGATGCCTTTCACTATTGCGTGAAAGCGCGCGGCATTCGTGATGCCACCAGCGCTACCACCACCACCTCACTGGGTGGGCTGTTCAAGTCGAGCCAGAACACTCGCCAGGAGTTCCTGCGCTCCGTCCACCACCGTTAACTGATTATTCCTTGTAGGGGCGACCCTCTTTATCGGTCCGCCCGTAATGGCCTCTGCATCCCTGATGTGGAACACTTTAATGTCGTGTATTGTTCTGCTGGATTTTGTGCATGGGATGGGGTTTGTTGAATAATAGGTAATCTTAATATGCCGGTTTTGGACGAAGATGCTAGCCATTCCAGCATGTATTACCGGACACTGGTTGTAACTCTGATTTATTCAACAAAGCCGTTAACAGGATACAAGGCGTTGTATTTTTTCTTCATCTCACGCAGCTCAAGCTTCTCAGGGGTGAGGGGAAGCCCCGAAGGGGGTTTACCTTGTAGCTCCAGTCTGAGTTTATTGACCCAGCGAGTCAGAGCGAAATGGCTGACATTAACCGCTTCGGCGGCCTTAACGAATGTGTAGCCGTGGTTGACAACCAGTTTTGCAGCTTCAAGCTTAATCAGTAGATCACATAACGCTATGCCTGTCTCGTTTTTCTAGGGATTCCTCAGCCCTACAAGGGTGCAGAAGATCGTGTAGGGGCCCACCGTTTTTGGGTGCGGCCCTTCTTATTGCTTTAAACTCAACGCAACAGCAATGCTGAAGGGCGATTGGGGATATCCGGATAAGCGGACCGTCGAGCACAGGGATGTGCGAACACGAGCCTACAGGGAAGTATTCACGGCGAGTCCGCGTTACGGATTATCCCTGAAAGTCTTATACCTCACCAGACGCTACAGCCTTATATCTTCTGCTGAATCTCCAGCAATTGCTCTGGCGTAACAGCCGGATAGCTCTGCGCATCTTCCGGCACTTCGTGTACGGCGGGGATCGGCACCAGCGGGCCGAGGAAGCGCGGTTCACGCTTCATCACATACAGGTCCGCCAGCGCGCTGAGGCGGGCACCGACTTCACGCATACGCACATTCAGCATATTTTTCGGTGATGGCACCGCATAGCACTGCGCCTGAATGCCCATATGCAGGGCGATAAACAGCGCACGCTCACAGTGGAAGCGCTGGGTGATAATAATAAAGTCGTTGGTATCGAAGACCTTGCGCGTGCGCACAATCGAATCGAGAGTGCGGAAACCGGCATAGTCTAGCACGATATCGGACGGCTCAACGCCTGCGGCGATCAGATCGCGGCGCATGGTCATTGGCTCGTTGTAGCTCTGTAACGCGTTATCCCCACTCAGCAGCAGATAGTTTACCTTGCCGCTGTTGTAGGCGTTGAGTGCGCCCTGCATACGGTAGAGATAATATTGATTGATTACCCCGATGCGATAATATTTCGCGGTGCCCAAGACCACGCCAACCTGACGGTGCGGCAGTGTTTTCAGATCGTCATAAATATAGAGTGCCGTTTTCCAGCTAATCCAGCGGTCCAGACCAAGCGCGGCCATCACCATCAGGGCGACGATGATAATCAGACCATAAATTAGGCGTTTCAACATGCTGGACGGCGCTCGGGTTGGCAATTAAAAGAGAATTCAAGGCTACTTGAGGCAGGGGAGTGAAGCAAGTGACAGTAAACCGGATGATGCGAAAACACATAAAATGTCGGGCGCAGTGATACGCCGGACACATTAGCGTTAGATTGAGGTGAGTTATTGTCAAATCTGGTGTATGAGGCGACAATTACCCCGTCCGCATCGCGATAATTACTCTGGCCTGTTTGTAATCTGAGCGTCCTGTTTCTTCTTTCTAGGGAGAGGTTGTGGCGCTAAATACCAGACAGGTCAGTTTTTACATGGCTCAACGTAATAAAGGTCTTACCTAGGAAGCCGCAGCGGCCACCGCCGGCATCTCTGTCCGTTCCGGACGACGTATTGAAAAAGGACAATGGCAGCAGTCAGGCGATCGGCACTGGCGGACAGGCTAGGACCCTCTTGAAGATGTCTAGCTGAGCGATATCCTTCCCTTGCTCCAGTCCCGTCTGCAGGTCATGCCGACAACGGTCTTTGAGTATCTGCACGATAAATGTTCGGGTAAATATCCTGATAATATTCGCTGAATCCTGCCCCCCGGACAGCCAAATTTCACGCAGTTCGCTTTTCACCTTTAGTTGTATTGACTTTGGTCGCGCGGCCAGCACATTAGCAGTTTTATGCACCAGTCACCGTTGGTGACTGGTATCCGGAAATAGGTAGAGTCTTAGGACGTGGTGTAAATTTGGAAGGATGGTGAGAGCCATTGGCTTATCCGGTAAGGTAATGGTTAATTAGACAATTATCTCAGAAGGAGTCAACCGATGGCCGACAACAGCATGACATTCAGCAACACCCTGATGCAACTCGGCGGCGAGGACTTTCTGCGTGAACTCACCGAATTTATGCTCAACCGCATCATGGAGGCCGATGTCACTCAGCGCATCAACGCAGAGCCTCATGAGCGCAGTGACGAGCGGGAGACCTACCGTAACGGCTACCGTGA